>NZ_CAXIAK010000008.1:0-80606 GCF_964021665.1 uncultured Acidovorax sp. | reverse complement strand
TACCTTCTTGGCAGCAGTGAGTGAGGGCTTGGCTTATTCGGGGCGTCCATATAGGGTTCTTTCAGCAGGTTTTTACACCTGCGGCTTTTCAAGCAACCGCAGCAGCAGCGGGTGCATGACCTTGCGGGCGCTGTAGATCAGGTGAAAGTGCTCCTCGATCTCGGGGGTGGTGCCCACATGCTCCAGCCCGTGCGTCACCCGCAGGTGCTCGCCCAGAAACACGGGCGCGGGCATCACGCCCATGCCTGTGGCCGCAAAGGTGCTCAGCAAGGCGCTGTCCTCGAACTCGCCTGCAATGCGGGGGCGAATGCGCTCCCGTTCAAACCAGTGGTCAATCCGCGCCCGCATGGCCGCATGGTCGGTGGGTAGCAGCACAGGCACCACGGCCAGGCTTTTGGGGAAGGCCTGCCGCGCCGCGTCTGCCAACAAGGGGGGCGCATACCAGGCCACGGCGCTGGTGCTCAGCAACTGGCTGGTGGTTTTGAGGGCGGGGTTGGGCGGCGCCGGGCGGTCTGCCAGCACGGCGTCGAGCTTGTGCATGGCCAGCTCACCCAGCAGGGGCTGGAACTCGCCCTCGTGGCACAGCAGCCGCAGGTGGGGCTCGTCCAGCACGGTGGTCAGCAACCGGTGCACGGCCAGTTTCGCAATGCCGTCAGAGATGCCCAGGTTCAGCCGCAGGGTGGGGCCGGCGGCGGCTTCGCGCACCCGGTGCGGCAATTGCTCGCCCAGCGCAAAGATCTGATCGGCCTCGTGCATGGCCGCCACGCCGGCATCGGTCAGCACCAGGTTGCGGCCCTCGCTGCGCAGCAGGCTCACGCCCAGGGCTTTTTCCAGTTCGCGCACCTGAGCGCTGATGGTTTGCACCGCCATGTCCAGCCGCTCTGCCGCCCGGGCAATGCCGCCCTCTTTGGCCACCACCCAGAAGTAATACAGGTGGCGGTAATTGAAGCTTTGGCTCATGGCACACTCCGTGGGTTCGTGCAAAGCAGGGGGTCTGGTGTCATTTGGTTCGTAAAAACCGAACCAATAGTACCAAGATGACAGGTTTTTAGGAATGCCGAGTGTCCCTACAGTCCGGTGCTCCATCGCGCTGGCTGCGCGATGTGCCGAAACACCTTTGGAGAAGAAACATGGAAACAATAGGAACGTGGTGGATGTGGGCGGGATTCGCCGTGTTTGTGGTAGTGGCCATTGCCATCGACCTGCTGGTCATGGAGCGCCAGGGGGCGCACAAGGTAACCATGGGCGAGGCGCTGCGCTGGAGCATTCTGTGGTTCTCGCTCGCGTTTGTCTTTGTTGCCATCCTCTGGTGGTATCTCGATGGCACACAGGGGCGCACCGTAGCCAACACCGTGTCGATGCAGTTCATCACCGGTTACCTGGTGGAGAAGAGCCTCTCGGTGGACAACATCTTCGTCTTCCTGATGCTGTTCAGCTACTTCGCCGTGCCGCCCCAGTACCAAAAGCGCGCCCTCATCATCGGCATCATCGGTGCCATCGTGCTGCGTACGCTGCTCATCCTGGTCGGTGCATGGCTGCTGGCCACCTTCCACTGGCTGCTGTATGTGTTCGGTGCCTTCCTGGTCATCACTGGCGTGAAGATGTGGTTTGCAGCAGGCCAGGAGCCTGACATCACCACCAATCCGGTGCTCAAGCTGTTGAAGAAGCGCATTCGCATCACCAACCACTTTGACGGTGAGAAGCTCAGTACCATGGTCGATGGCGTCAAGCACTACACCCCGCTGTTTGCGGTGCTGGTGCTGATTGGTACCACCGACGTGATCTTCGCGGTGGACAGCATTCCTGCCATCTTCGCGATCACCAGCGACCCGTTCATCGTGCTCACGGCCAACATCTTCGCGATCCTGGGTCTGCGTGCGCTGTACTTCCTGCTGGCAGATCTGGCCAACCGATTCCACCTGCTGGCGTATGGCCTGGCCCTGGTGCTGGTGTTCATCGGCGCCAAGATGCTGATGATCGACTTCTACAAGATCCCGATCGGCTACGCCCTGCTGGTGACTGCCTCTCTGATCGCAGGCTCCATCATCCTGTCGCTGCGCAGCTCGGGCGAAAGCGCCCACGGCAAGCCTGCTGCCTTGCCCCACAAAGACTGAAAGGCGCGCACCGTGGATTTGCTCGAATCAGTCATGTTGTGCATGTTGGTGGCCCTGCTGATCGCTACCGTGACGGCCCGCAGTGCGGGCAGCGAATTGCGTGACGTGGGGCTGCTGGCAGCCCTGACCACCGTGTGGGGCGCTGGCACCGCCGCAGCGGTGCTGATGGGTTGAGGGGCCGGGCGCATGATGCAGACCTTGTGTAGCTTGCGCCGCTGGCTTCGGGGGCTGGAGCCCCAGGTGCGTACCCGCCTGGAATGCAGCGCGCTGGCCCGCTTTCAGCCCTGGCTGGAGCGGCGCGCGCTGTTTCGCTTCCAGCGCCAGCCCCTGGCGCGGGGCGTGGCGGCGGGCATGTTCTGTGGGCTCATCCCGGGGCCGCTGCAGATTCCAGGCACCTTGCTGGTGTGTGCCTGGCTGCGCGGCAACATCGTGGCCGGGGGGGTGGCCACGTTCTATACCAACCCCCTCACCACCGTGCCGCTGTATGCGCTGGCCTTCTACTTGGGGGCACTGGTCATGCCGGGTGAGCAGACCTTGCCTGCTTGGAGTTCGGTGGCCCCTGCGGGGGAATTGTCGGTCCAGGCGCTGGCCACCTGGGTGCAGGCCCTGGGCACGCCGCTGCTGGTGGGCTTGCCCGCCTTGGCAGCCGTGATGGCGGTGCTGGGCTACGTTGCTGTGCAGCTGATGTGGTTAACTCCCGCCTTGCAGCGCAAGCGCCGCTGGGCGCGCGGGCGGTGAAGTGACCGGGGGCTTGTGATCAAGCCCTCATTTTCATTGGGGTGTGCCTGCTGCCAACAGCCCAGCACTGCGCAGGCGCTGGTGCTCCACCAGGGTGCAGCGGTCTTGTACCACCTTCAGCCCCGCCGCCTGGGCCTTGGCCAGGGCTTCGTCATGGCACACACCGATCTGCAGCCACAAGGCCTTTGCGCCGATGGCCATCGCTTCGTCGGCAATGGGTGGCACGGCAGCGCTGTCGCGAAACACATCTACCAGGTCAATGCGGTGGTGCTTTGCGGCCTCGGTCAATGAGGGCCAGCTGCGCTCGCCCAGAACCTCGGTGGCCGAAGGGTTGATGGGCACGATGCGGTACCCCTGCTCCTGCAGGTACTGCGCCACATCGTGGCTGTCGCGCTCGGGCTTGGGTGAGAGGCCGACGATGGCAATGGTCTTGGCGCTTTGCAGGATGGACAGGTAGGGTTGAAGGTCGTCTGTCTGCATGGTGGTTGCCTCGGTCAGGCGGGTGTGTGGAGGAAAGATGCCGCAGTCGCCCTAAGCGTCTTTGAGAACCTGTTCAAGAGCCTACAACTGCGCGATGGTGCTGCGCACTTCGTCCACGCTCAGCACTTCGGTCAGCACCACCGGGGGCTTGCCTGGGCGGTAGAACACATACACCGGCACCCCATTGCGGCCCAGCTGGGCCAGGGCGGCGGTGATGGCGGGGTCGCGGCGGGTCCAGTCGGCACGCAGCAGGGCGACGTTCTTGGCGTGCAGGTCGGCCAGCACCTCGCTGTTGGCGAGGGTGGTTTTCTTGTTGTACTGGCAGGTCACGCACCACGCGGCTGTGAAGTCCACAAACACCGGGCGGCCGCTGGCCACCAAGGCCTCTGCAGCGCCGGGGGCCCAAGGTTGCCAGCCTTGTGCGGCGGTGGCCGTGGCGTTGGCTGGGGCTGCCGCCACCTCTGCCATGCGCGTGACATGGGGGCCAAAGGCCCACAGCAGCAAGGCCATGGCCACCGTGGCCACGCTGCCCAGCCAGCGCCGTGCGCGGCCTTGCAAGGCCAGCGACCAGGCCAGCAGGCCCAGGCCCACCAGCAAGATCAGCAGGGAGGCCGCGCCATCGATGCCGCTTTGCTGCCCCAGCACCCACACCAGCCACACCACGGTGGCAAACATGGGGAAGGCCAGGAAGCGGCGGAAGGTGTCCATCCACGCGCCAGGGCGGGGCAGGGCGCGCGCCACGGCGGGCCACAGGCTGGCGGCCAGATAGGGCAGCGCCAAGCCCAGGCCCAGGGCGGCAAACACCGCCAGCGCCTGCGCGGCAGGCAGTGTGGCCGTGAGGCCCATGGAGGCGCCCATGAACGGCGCCGTGCAAGGCGATGCCACGGCCACGGCGAGCACGCCGGTCAAGAAGCTGTCGGCCACCGGGTGGCGCGCCTGCAGGCTGGCTACGGACGACGGCAGCATGTTTCCAAACTCAAACACCCCGGCCAGATTCAGCCCGATGAGGGTGAACAGCCCGGCCAGCGCAGCCACCACGGCGGGCGACTGCAACTGAAAGCCCCAGCCCACGGCCTCGCCCGCAGCCCGCAGGCCCAGCATGAGAGCACCCAGCGCGAGGAAAGAAAGCACCACCCCTGCGGTGTAGGCCAGGCCGCTGATGCGGTGGGCGCGCCGGTCTTGTGCGTGGCGGGTAAAGCCCACCACCTTGATGGCCAGCACCGGGAACACGCAGGGCATGAGGTTGAGGATGAGCCCGCCCAGCAAGGCGCCCAGCAGTGCGGCGGTGAGCGTGAGGCTGGATGCGCCTGAGGGTGCCGCAGGGGGCAGCCCACTGCCCGCCAGGGCCGCATTGGCCTTGAGCGCTGCTTCCAGCGCGGGCGACACGCTGGCCTTGGCGGCCACGGCCGGCCAGGGGCCCTGCACGGTCAGATCGGCCCGGTACCCGGGGCGGGGCGTGCTGCCTTGCACGCGCTCGGCCAGCACCACGGGCAGGGTGCTGGGGCTGTTGCTGCGTTGCTCGGCCAGCGGGATGCGGGCGGTCCATACGTCGCCTTCCCACCGCTGCGTACCTTCGGCTGCGTTGTGCAGCACTTCCGGCATTTCGGGGAACAGGTCCAACGTTTTGCCGTGCAGCGCGGCGGGCAGGCCAGCCACGCGCACCTGCAGCGCATCACCATCGACCTGGGCTTGTTGCTGCGCGCTCGGCTTTGCCAGCGGCTGGGGTTGCGCCTTCTGGGCCGCATCAAAGGCAGCGCTGTGCAGCGCGGTGGTGCTCTGGATGGGCAATTGCAGGGTGAAGTGGCCTTCTTCGGGGATGCATTCCTTGCGGCATACCAGCCACGAGGCTTTGAGCTGCACGGTAACGTCCTTGGCCAATGGGCCAGGGGCAAAGGTCTGGGCCACGGTGACTGGCACGGGCAGCAGCACGGTGCCTTCGTAGCCGTAGTTGGCCAGGGTGCCAATGGCGATCTTGTGCGGAACGGGCCAGGCGATGTCGCCCGCATCCAGTCCGGAGGGCAGTTGCCAGGTCAGCTCGGTGGGCAGGCCGGAGTCGCCGGGGTTCTTCCAGTAGGTGTGCCAGTCGGGCTGGTGGGTGATTTGCAAGCCCAGCCACAGCGGCTGGCCCGGGCGCACGCCCTGCGGCGCGTGGGCGACCAGCTCGGCCTGCACATGGGGGGTGGTGACGGTGCTGTTGCCTTGGCTGGTGGATTTGGAGCTAAATTGGGCGCTGGCGCCCGTCCATAAAGCGCTGGAAGCTATAAAAAAGAGAGTGACTGCAAGGCGGTGGAACAGGCGTGAAGGCATGGTGCAGTGTGGGAGCGGGTAGAACGGGTTTAGTTCCGGCCCCGCCATGGTTTCGATTCTCAATGCGTCATTGTGCTTTGAGCCGGCGCACCCTTTGAAACTGGCGCGGCACAGTACCGGTGCCCCCGCCCAAGGGCCTACGCCGGCCGCGCTGCCCCGCCGCGAAGGCGGCGTATCCAGCTCATGCGCCGGGGGCGTCCCCCTCCCGCGCAGCGAGAGAGGGGGAAGGCGCCGTAGGCGACTCAGGGGGTGTGTTGCTCATTGCGTCGCCAGGCTCAACTCTGCCTGGGGTGCTCCCTTGGGCACCTGGCTGCCAGTTTTGGGGGCGGCCAGGAAGAGGCGCTCGGCGGGGAGCTTTTGCGCGGCCAGATAGCTCTGGACGGCATGGCCGCGCTGGGCGGCCAGCTCGGCGGCCATGGCTTCGGTGGCGGGCTGGTTGGCCATCAGCAGGGCTTCCATCTCGGGCACCGTCAGGTCTTTGGCAATGCCCACCAGGTTGCGCGGCTTGGGGATGCTGGCGCGGCCATAGGCGGCCTTGAGCAGCGCGGGGTACTCGTCGGCCGTGACGGGCTCGGTGCTGTCCGGCTGGGCACGGCGCTTTTCCGCGCGCACCAGTTGCTGCAGGCGCTCGCGTTGCAGTCCTTCACGTTCCGCTTCCAGATTGGCGGTACCGGTCACGGTCAGTTTGAGGGCCGGGCGGTCCACCAGGGCCTTGGCCACCTTGCCCAGGTTTTGCTGCGCCTCGGGGCTCAAGGTGGCGCTGCCAGGGGCAAAGGCCACGCTGCTCATTTCCTCACCCCCACCAAAGGCGCTGGCCAGCAGGCTGAAGGGTGAGGTAAGCGCCTTGCCGATGAGGTTGAGGATGATCTTGCCAATCACCGGGCCGATGCGGAACTGCGGGTCGTTCAGCGAGCCGCTGATAGGCAGGTCGAGGTCGATCACGCCGCGCCGGTCGGCCAGCAGCGCAGCCGCCAGGCGCACGGGCAGGCTGTTGGGCGCACCTGCCACGGGCTCGCCAAAGGTCAGCTGGTTCAGCACGATGCGGTTGTTGGCCGTGAGTTGCCCGTTGGGCAGCACCTTGTAGGTCACGTCCACACTCAGCTTGCCGCGTTCAATGCCGTGGCCTGCGTACTTCACCGAATAGGGCGAGAGAGGAGGCAGATCCAGGTCGCGCACCTTGCCCGCAATGTCCAGCGCCAGCGGCTGGGCCAGGGGGTTGAGTTGGCCCGTGACCTCCAGCGAGGCGGAGCCCTCGGCGCGGCCCAGCAGTTCCAGCGCGGCCAGCTGGGGCTCACTACCCGGCGCTTCGGACGAGAACGCCCCCAGCTTGCCTGTCAGCTCGGTCAGGTCGGCCGAGTAATTCGGTTTGATGAAAAAGTCAGAAAACAGCACCTTGCCGTTGACCAGGCTCATGGGGCCGAACTGCACCACGGGCGCCAGCGGGTCGCGCGCGGCGGTATGCACGGGCTGCGTGGCTGAAGCAGCCGAGGCCGCTGGCGCCGGGGCTGACGCCGCAGCCGTAGCTGCCGTTACCGGTGGGGTTTGCGGCTCGCCTTTGACGATGTCGCGCAGGTTGATGCGCCCCGCTTCGTTGATGGTGATGCGCGCAAAAAAGTCCTGCAGGCTGGTCTCGCCCACCTGCACCTTGGGGGCGGTGCCTGGGGCGGTGGCCACGTTCAGGCCGCGCAGGTTCAGGCTCTTCCAGGCCAGCAGTTCTTCGCCTACCTGCGCTTCGGTCATGGGGGTGGATGCTGCAGTGCTGTTGGCCTTGAGTTCTTCAATGGCCGCGTCACCCGCCAGCTTCAGGCTGGCGCCTTTGTCAGACTGAGCAAACGCCACCTGGCCGCGAAAGCCCACATCGGCGCGCAGCAGTTCAATGGCCAGCTGCTGGGCCAGGTAGCCGTCCAGGCCGTGCACGGGCACGCGGGTAGCGTCCAGCTTGCCCTGGGTGGCGAGCGGCTGCAGGGCCAGCGTGCCCTGGTAGTCAATCTTGCCCGCCGCACTCTTGGCGTTGCCCTTGCCTGCCGCCGCGCGGGCGCTCAGCGAGAACGCGCCGGGCTTGCCACTGTCGGTGGCCAGATTCTTGGCGCTCACGTCCAGGGCCGATACCTCTAGTGCCACAGGGCGGGGCTGGGCGTTGTCGGCAAAGGCCACAGCGCCGCCTTGCAGGGCCAATTCACCCACGCGCACCACCCAGGGGGCGGCGGTCTGGCTCGTTGCCGTTGTCTCGCTCGGTGTGGACGGGGTTTTGGTCCAGCGCTCAAACATCCAGCGCCCGTCACTGCCGCGCTCCACGGCCAGTTTGGGGGTGTTCAAGCTCAGCGATTCCAGCGTGACGGTGCGCTTGTCCAGCGGCACCTGCAGGCCCTTGACTTCCAGCTTGCCCAGGCTGACCAGCGACTTGCCGTTCTGGCGCAACGCCAGCTGCTCCAGCGCGAGTGGACCGGCTGTCACTGTCAGGCCCGTGGCGTTTTTGTCTGCGGGTGGGGCTTGCCACTGCACGCCCAGGGTGCCGGTGAGCTGGCCGGCCACCGTGGGCTCCAGGTACTGCGCCACATAGGGCGCCGCCAGTTGCAGCGCCAGCGCTTCGGTGGTGATTTGCACCCGGGCGTTTTGGGTAGTGGCTTCGCCTTCAAACGCCAGCTTGCCTTCAGGAGTCGCAGGTGTGTCTGCCTTCGCGGCCACCACTTTGGCTGCACCCGCCTTGGCTTTGCCTGTCTGCCGGGTGGGAGGCACGGCGGCGTTGGTTGCATTGGTATCGGGCAACACCAGGGCGCCCTTGAAGGCCACGGGCTTTTGCAGCGGCAGGGCCAGGCCGGTGAGTTCCAGGCCCAGGCTGCGTGCCTGCAAGGCGGCGGCGGGCTGGGTGGTCTGGTCAGCCCAGTGCACCGTGCCATCGCGCACGCTGGCGCGCGCCACGGTCACCGCCCACGGCGGGGCGGCTTTGGTGGATGGCTTGGCAGGTTGCGAGGCGGCTTCCTTCGGGGGCGACGCGGGCGCTGGGCCACCGGCCAGTTGTGCCAGGTTCAGCCGCCCGGCGGCATCGCGCTGGGCGTGCAGTACGGGCTTGAGCAGTTCTACCTGGGCCAGGTCCACCACTTGCTCGAACGGGCGCACATCGGCCATGTCCACCGTCAGGCGATCAAAGGCCAGCAGGTCCTGGCCTTCGCGGTCGGTCATCTTCACATCGCGGGTCTGCACTTGGCCCGAGAGCTTCACAGCCAAGCGCGGTGTCTGCTCAAAAGCCAGCTTCACGTCCACGTCCAGCGTGGCCGCCTTGAGCTGAATGGGCAGGCTGGCGGGCAGGTAGCCCAGGTAGGGCGCCAGGTCCAGGTCATCCCAGCGGATGTGGGCGTCGGCGTGCCGGGTTTGCGCAAACGGCGTGCTTTGGGCCGAAGAGTCAAAACGGCTGCCTTCCAGCGTGAATGCCAGCCGGGGCTCCACGCGCACTTCTTTCTTGTCGGACAGCGTGCTGATGAACGGCACGGAGAGCAGCAGGTCCTGCACCGAATGCGTCTTGCCCACAGCGTTGTCGGTGAAGTCCACGCGCCCGCCCTGCAGCAGCAGGTTGTACAGCGCCAGCCGCGCGGGCTCGGTCGATGGGGCTTTTTCTGCTTCGTCCTTGGGGGCCGTCAGCTTGGCAATCACATCGTCCACGTCGTAACGGCCCTGGCCCAGGTGGGTGATGCGCAGCACGGGCGATTCCACGGTGAAGGCGTCCACCACCGGCGCCAGGCGCAGCAGCGACTGCAGTTCGGCGTCCACATACACGCGCCCGATGGTCAGCTGCGCAGGCGCTCCGTTGGCGCCCGCCACAGCCAAGTCGCGCAGGGTGAGCTCCAGCGACCAGGGTTTGAAATCGAGCGAGCCCACGGTGACGGTGCGGCCCAGTTGCTCGCTGGCCAGGCGCTCCAGCGGCCCCTTGACCAGGGCAGGCACGGAAAGCCACGACAGGGCCCATACCCCCAGCAGTGCGGCCAGCGCCCGTGTGGCGGGCTTGAACCAGCGGCGTTGCCGCAGGCGGGTGAGTTGGGGGTGGCCGAGCAGGGCGCGCAGGGGGGCTGGCATGGCAGGTCAGAACAAAAAAGTGGGCTGGGGCGCGGCACACCACCGTGGGTGCCGGCCCGTTGCAGGGTTCAACGCGGCAGGGTACTCAAAGGTAACAGGGGCAGGCCTGGCCTCAGGCTTTCAAGATATCCAGATGTTGATCGTGCTCAGCGGGCAAAGCCCAGCACCACCCTGCGGGTGGTTGCGCTTTTCTTCTCAATCTTGGTGACCACCACCGCGCCGATCTCCGCTGTGTTGGCCACATGCGTGCCGCCGCAGGGCTGCAGGTCGATCAATGGCGCGTCGCCTTCGCCGCCGATCCGAATGGTGCGGATGCGCCCCGTGCCCCGGGGCGGCTGCACGCTCATGCTCTTGACCAGGGCGGGGTTGGCATCCAGCTCCTCATCGCTGATCGACGCCACAGTGAGCGGGTGGGCGGCAGCCACCATTGCGGCGATGGCGGCGGTCAGCTGCTCCTTGTCCAGCGGGTCGGTCATCGCAAAGTCCAGCCGGGCGTAGTCGGGCGTGATGGAGCAGCCATTGACCAGCTGCGGCACCACATGGCACAGCAGGTGGCTGGTGGTGTGCAGCCGCATCATGCGGTGGCGGCGTTCCCAGTCGATGCGGGCGGTGACGGTGGTGCCAGGTGCCAGTGCGGCCAGCAGGGCTTCTTGCCCCGGTGCAGGTACATGCACGATGTTATTGGTGGCATTGCCCTCGGCGTCCTTGCCTTTGCGGGTATCGGCAATGGCGATTTCGGTGCCATCGGCCAGCACCAGCACCCCACTGTCGCCCGCCTGGCCACCGCCCAGCGGGTAGAACACCGTGCGGTCCAGCACGATGCCGGCATCGGTCACGGCGGTGATGTGGGCGCTGCATTCGCGCAGGTAGGCGTCTTGGCGGAAGAGGTCGTCGGTCATGCCCGCCATGGTAGCTGGCCGCCGCCCCGCTACCATGGCGGGCATGACTTCTGCCGCACCCCTGCCGCCGCTGCCGTCCCGCTTCTGGGCCGATCTTTCCACCCGCGACTTTGCTGCGCTGCAAAGCATCGGCCAGGCCGCGCAGGTGGTGGCGGTGCTGCCCGTGGCAGCGGTGGAGCAGCACGGCCCGCACCTGCCGCTGTCGGTGGACGCCACGTTGATGCAGGGCGTGATCGACGCGGCCCTGCCGCACCTGGGGGCCGATGTGCCTGCGCTGTTCTTGCCGCCGCAAAACATTGGCCTGAGCACCGAGCATGAAAACTTCCCCGGCACGCTCACCCTCTCTCCCGCCACGGTGATCGCCTTGTGGACCGAGTTGGGCGCCTGCGTGGCGCGGGCGGGGGTCAAGAAGCTGCTGATCTTCAACAGCCATGGCGGCAATGTGGCGGTGATGGACATCGTGGCCCGCGAGCTGCGCCAGCGCCACGGCCTGCTGGTGTACAGCGCCAGCTGGTTCAGCCTGCCCCAGCCGCCCGAGGTGCAGGGCCTGTTCAGCGCGCAAGAGCACCGCTTTGGCATCCACGCGGGCGACATTGAAACGTCGATGATGCTGCACCTAGCGCCCGGCACCGTGCACATGGAGCACGCGCAGAATTTCCGATCCACCTCACAAGATCGGTCCGAGCGCTTTGCCATCCTGGGCAACGGCAAAAGCGCCAAGATGGGCTGGGCGATCGAGGACTATCACCCAAGCGGCGCTGTGGGCCAGGCCGATGTGGCTACGGCCGACAAAGGCCGGGCCGTGGTACATGCGGCGGGCGCGGCCTTGGCGGCGCTGCTGGCCGAGGTGGCGGCGTTGCCGCTGGAGACGGTGCGAGTCGCTGGAGTGTGACTCAAATAGGCTGCTAGCGCTTATACAGAAAGCGCTAGCAGCTATTTATTTGATAGCAATCGGTGGCGAAGATTGCTGCGAATGAAAGCACTCTGATTCAGCCCAGCTCCACCCATTCCACGCCCCAGTGGTGCAGCCCTTCCCGGAGGATCAACAGCGCGGCCGCCCATTCCGCGCGCTGGGGCAGGGCGGTATCAGGGACGCCAGGGCGGTGAATCTGGTCGGACAGGCGATTGAACAGGTTCTCCACGGCCTGCCGTGACAGCCGGGCGGGTGGTGTGTGCAGCGTCACGCCTGCAGCCTCTGCAATCTCGCGCAGCAATGGGCTGCGCGTGTGCAGGGTGAACGGCGGGGCTATGCCTGCAGGGGGCTTTGTCAGCCAGCGGCCGGCTGGCATGACGGCGTCTTCTACCGTGGCGATGGCGTTTTCCAGCGACAGCGGCGTGGGCATGCGCAGGCCAAACGCCTGGGCCACGGTCTGCCAACCCAGGGCCACGCTGTATGGCTCGGTGTTGCCGGCCGCAGGGGCTGCCGTTGGCATCCAGTAAAGCGCCAGCTGGTCAGGCTCCAGGCGAAGTTCGATGGAAGGCGGGGGCGGGTCGTTGCGCATGCCCCGGTTGTACACCGTGCGGTGCCACTCGCATGGTGGCCCCGTCAGTGGCTCAGCGCTGAGGCATGTCTTTGACCCCATAACCCAGACTCACCGTGGCATCGGCCGGAATGGGCGGCATGGTGGCTTCCCAAGCTTCCCACGCTTGCACCATGGCCGCCAGCCGCTCGGGGGCGATGGGGGCCAGGTTGGCGCGTTCGCGTTCGTCGCCTTCCAGGTTGAAGAGGTAGTCGTGCCCGTCCACGCGCAGGTACTTCCAGGGGCCGTGGCGCATGGCGCGCTGGCCCCGGTGGTTCATGCGCCAGAACAGCGGCTGGTCGTCGCGCCAAGTGGCGTCGCGCAGCAGGGGCATGAGCGAGCGGCCATCCAGCGGGTGGCTGGCGGCAGCCGTGGCGCCTGCGGCGTCGAGCATCGTCGCGCTCCAGTCCATGGTCATGCAGGTTTGCGTGCTGGTGCTGCCAGGGGCAATCACGGCGGGCCAGTGGGCAATCCAGGGCACGCGGATGCCGCCTTCGGTCAGGTCCATCTTGCCGCCCACCAGGGGCCAGTTGTCCGAGAAGCGTTCGCCGCCGTTGTCGCTGGTGAACACCACCAGTGTGTCGCGCTCCAGCCCTTCGGCGCGCAACAGGTCCATCAGGCGGCCAATGCCTTCGTCCATGTGGTGGATCATGCGGCGGTAGGTGTCGATGTTGCCGCCGTGCAGGTGAAACAGGTTGCCCTTCACCTCCTGCGCCAGCGCCTCGTCGTCGCGCGTTTCCCACGGCCAGTGGGGCGCGGTGTAGTGCAGGCTCAAGAAGAACGGCGTGCCGCTGCGTGCGCCACCCGCCATGCGGCGCACAAAGTCCAGCCCGTGGTCGGTGATCAGGTCGGTGAGGTAGCCGCCCTCCTGCTGCTCAGCCTCGCCCAGGTACAGGTCATGCTGGCCGGTGGAGCTGCAGTGCGTGAAGTAGTCCACCCCGCCCGACATGGGGCCAAAGAACTCGTCATAGCCCGAACGCAGCGGGCCGAACGCGGGCGGATAGCCCAGGTGCCACTTGCCCATCAGCGCCGTGCGGTAGCCCGCATCGCGCAGCAGCGAGGGCAGCGTGGGGTGCTCGGGCGGCAGGCCCAGCGTGGTGCTGCCCCGGCTCTTGCTGTTGATGGGTTCCTCGGCTGCGCCGCGCAGGCGGTACTGGTAGCGGCCCGTCATCAGCGCGAAGCGGGTGGGCGAGCACACGGGCGAGTTGGAATAGCCCTGGGTGAGCTTGAGGCCCTGGGCCGCGAGGCCATCGAGCACGGGCGAGACGGGGCCAAAGCTCGCGTCCCGGCCGCCATAGCAGCCCAGGTCGGCGTAGCCCAGGTCGTCGGCCACGATGAAGACGATGTTGGGGCGTGTGGGTTGCGTCATGCCGTCCCCATCCTCAAGGCTTGAAGCCGGAGCGCTGCACCACCGGCGCCCACTGTGCCTTGTAGGCCTTCAGTGTCGCTTCGGTCTGCGCGCGGCTGGCGGCCACGGGCTCCAGCTTGGTGGCTTCGAACTTGCGGCGCGTGTCCGGGTCCTTCATCACTTCATGGATGAGCTGCGACAGGCGCTCCACCTGCGCGGCAGGCATGCTGGCCGGGGCAAAGAACGTGTTCCAGCCGGTGGCCACCAGGTCCAGACCGGCCTCCTTGAAGGTGGGCACGTTCGGCGCCAGCGGGCTGCGCTTGGCGCTGGAGACGGCCAGAATGCGCACCTTGCCCGCGTCGTGCTGGGGCAGCAGGCTGTCCAGGGTGTCGAAAGCCACTGGCACCTGGCCGCCGACCAAATCCGTGGTCAGCGGGGCAGAGCCGCGGTAGCCCACGATTTCAGCGCGCACCTGGGCGGCATCGCCCACCATCAGGCCAAAGAAGTGCGGAAGGCTGCCGGTGGCTGGCACGCCGAAGTTGGCTTTTTCCGGGTTGGCGCGCAACCAGGCCAGCAGGTGGGGCAGCTCCTTCACTGGCACGGCGCTGCCCACGGCCACGCCAAACTCGTAGCTGTTCACATGGCTCACGGCGCGGAAGTCGCGCTCGGCGTCGTAGCCCGCGTCGGGGAACACCAGCGGTGCCACCACCATCACGGCAGGGTTGGCCAGCAGCAGCGCGGGTTGGTGGGCGGGCGCGGCCTTCACATACTGGGCCGAGAGGCGACCACCCGCCCCCGCCTTGTTCTCGACGATGACCGGGCTGCCCAGCTTGGCCTGCAGCTTGTCGGCCACGATGCGGGCCACGCGGTCGCTGGAACCGCCGGGCGGGTAGCCCACCACCAGGCGCAGGGGCGCATCGGCCGCAGCGCTGGCGGATTGGGCCTGGGCGCCGGGCGTGCCGAGCATCAATGTGGCGGCCAGACCGAGAGCCGTGGCCAGCAGGGGGCGCCTGGCAAGGTGACGTGTGCGGGAGATGGGGTGGGACATGGTGTGCTCCTGGGTGGCGTGGCCGGTAATGATGGAAGTCAAGAGTGCATCGTGGCACTCTAGGGGCCTGACAATCGATTGTTCAAATCAACAACTTTCCGGGTTTGCACTGATGACCGATGCCTCCCGTCTGCGCGATCCGCAGGCTGCCAGTGACCTGCTGATGTACCGGCTGAACAAGCTGATGGCGGTGTCCGGCAGCCTGGTCATCCGCCTGTGCGAGGGCGGTTACGGCATCACCCGCCGCGAGTGGGGGCTGCTGATGTGGCTGGCGCGCCACCCAGACCTGCCGCCCGCTGAGCTGGCCCGCCTGCTGGGGCTGGACCGGGCCCGCACCTCGCGTGCCATCACGTCGTTGCAAGACAAAAAGCTCATCACCCGCGAACCCCTGCCCGGCGACAAACGCCAGGCGCGCCTGCGGCTCACCCCTGAAGGGCTGGCGGTGTACGAAGCGGTGTTCCCCCAGGTCAAACAGCTCAACCAGGCGTTGCTGCGGGGCTTGCCCACCGAAGCGGTGGAAGTGCTGGACCAGGCCCTGACCCTGCTACAAGCCAATGCCGATGCCCTGCAGGCAGAGAACGCCCACCTGCCGCGCACCTACCGCATGCGGGGTGGGCGGCGCAGGGGCGGGTGATCAGGCGTGGGTGACGAGGGGCGCGTGCTCCACCTCGTTCAGGTGGGGTAGGGTGTTGAAGGTTTGCAGCATCAGCCGCTTGGGCGAGATGGAGAACTCCGTCACCGCGCTGTTGCGGATGCGCATATTCAGCGCAATCGTCACCTCTGGCGCCGTGCCCAGCACCTCGCCCACGGCCGTCGAGATGGGGCCGCCGCTGCTCACCAGCAGCACGTTCTGACCAGCGTGGTGGTGGCGCACATGGTCCAGCACGGCGCGCACGCCGCCTGAAAACTCTTCCCAGCTGGGCATACCCTGGGGGCTGATGACGCCCGCCATCCACTGCGCCAGCGCATCGCACAGGATGCGAAAGTGCGCGCGGTAGCGCTCGGGCGTGTCGGCAGGGCCCAGGGGCTGGGGGTGAATGGCCGAGATCAGCGCGTGGCTGTCGTATTCATTCAGGCCAGGCCAGCGGGTCACTTCGGGCATCGTCTGCAGGCCTTGGGCAATGCCCTGCAAGGTTTCGGTGTGGCGGCGCAGCGTGCCGGTCATCACCGCGTCAAACGCCATGCCCCGCCCGCGCCAGTACTCGCCCAGGCGCACCGCCTGCTCATGTCCGCGAGGGCTGAGCACGTCGTAATCATCAGCGCCAAACGAGGCCTGGCCGTGGCGCACGAGGTAGAGGGTTCCCATGGGGGGATTTTGAAAACAAACCCTTCCACTGCTTGTCACTGGAGCGACTGAAAACACAGATGACTGGCTGCGCTTCGGTCAATATGGCTTCCAAAGAGCAGTCGGCCAAGGCCAAAGAATTCCAACTGCCTCCCGAAGGCCAAACTGGCGCTTACCTGTATCGCAACAGCGTGCTCGGTAAGGCTCTGAGCAAGGATTTGCGGGTTGACGGCAATTGCGTGGGCGTCAGCGCACCCGATGTGTTTTTCTACACGCCGGTCGACGGCGGCAAGACGCGCGCCGTGGAGACCGAATCCGAGTTCTCTCCCAACAAGCTCGAACTCTTTTTTGAGGCAGGCAAAAATTACTTCATGCGCCAGTTCATCAAAGTAGGTTTGATGGTGGGTGGCGCCGACCTGGAGCAGGTGACTGAAGCGCAAGGCAAGGCGGACAATGCCACCCGCCAGTCAAGTGACTGCCATGCTGCTGCGATGACTGCGCAAGCCAAATCAAAAGGGGGCTATGCCTCTTTTTTTGTTGCCAGCTCTTCGTGACTTGCTCAATGGCCCGTTCGCAGGGTCTGCGCGAAAACCGACGCATCCACGTTGCCCCCCGTCAACGCCAGACCCACGGTTTTGTCTTGGAGCAACTCTCGCTCTTGCAGTGCGGCCGCCAGTGCTGCAGCGCCCGCCCCTTCGGCCACGTTGTGGGTGTCGGTGAACAGTGCCTGCATGGCGGCGGCCACTTCGGCGTCGCTCACCTGCACGATGTGGTCGATGTGCGGGGCCAGCACGGCCAGGGCTTCGGGGTCCGCCACGCGGCAGGCCATGCCGTCGGCCAGCTGGGTGGTGACAGGGGCCTCGACCACGCTGCCTGCGGCCAGCGAGTCGGCATAGGTGGTGGCGTGGCTGCTGACCACGCCCACCACGCGCACGGGGTGCCGCAGTGCCAGCTTGGCGGCGATGGCCGAGCATGCGCCCGAGCCCTGGCCGATGGGCACGTACACCACGTCAAGCTGGGGCACGGCGCGCAAAAATTCCCACCAGTAGGTGCTCACGCCGCGCAGCAGGTCAGGGTGGAAGCTGGGCACCATGTGCGCGCCGCGCTGCTGTGCCAGGTGCATGGCGTGCTCGCGCGCTTCCTGAAAGTCCTCGCCGTGCTCGATGAGCGTGACGCCCAGCGCGCGCATGGCGGCGTTCTTCTCAATGGAGTTGCCACGCGGCACGACGATGGTGCATGCCACGCCGTGGCGGCGCGCGGCCCAGCCCATGCTCTGGCCGTGGTTGCCGCGGGTGGCGCTGATCACTTCCTGGGGCAAGCGACCACGCTGCGCGAGCTGGTCAAAGTAGGTCAGACCGCCGCGGATCTTGAACGCACCCACGGGCGTGTGGTTCTCGTGCTTGAGCCAGCAGTCGGTGCCCAGGCGCTGGCTCAGCAGGCCCCAGCGGTACTGGGGCGTGGCGGCAAAGTCGCGGTACACCACCTGGGCGGCGGCTTCGATGTCGGCCAGGGTGGGCAGCAAGGGGGATGGGTCGATGCGGGCGTTCATGCGGCAGCTTTCTGGGGGGGTGAATGACGACAGGGTGACGGGGCCCCGCGGTGTGGTGAGTTGCGCCGCGAGCTGGGGCGTATCGCCCGCAGTGATGGCGACATGGGGTGCCACACCGATGGCTTCACACGCTGCCCGCAGGGTGGCCGCCTGCGGGTGCTGCAGCGTGAGCTGCTGCAGTTGCACACCACTGGCAGGCAGGCTGCCGCAAGGGTGCACGGCGCCCCACTGGATGAGCGTGGGCAGGCAGCCGTCCATCAGCCGCAGGCCGTCCTCTCGCACGGTGATCTGCCACTGCAGCAGGCCATTCGGCGTGGGGCGGCTGGCGGTGATGATGGCGCCGCGCTCAATGTCCTGCGCCGCCAGCGCGGCATGGCTGGCGGCCACCTCAGGCACGCTGGCCACCCAGTGGATGAGCTGCGGCCCGTGCTGCGCCACCTGCTGCTGCAGCGTTGCATCATCCATATCAAACCAGCGTCTAGCGCCCGCTGGTAAAGCGCTGGTAGCTACTGAATTTATAGCAATAATTTCAAGATAGGCGCGGGGGTGGCCGGGGCTGCTGATGTTGAAGATGCGGTTGTGCGTGCCCATCAGCGGGTGCTCGCCACCGGCCGTGGGGGTGATGCCCAGCGTGCGCTGGCACCAGTCCATGCCGCCGGCCAGATCGGCTGCAAACACCACGAGGTGGTCCACGCAGGGGCCTTGTGCGGTGGTGGTCTCGTTCACAGAAGCACCTCGCCCGCCATGCAGGTCACGCTGTGGCCGCCTACCCAGATGGTGTCGCCCTCTTGCTGCACATGCACACGCCCCGCGCGGCCCAGGCAGGTGCCCTGGCTGGCCACGTACTGCGCGGGGGCCAGGCCTGCGCCGATGAGCCACTGGGCCAGTGCGGCGTTCAGGCTGCCGGTCACGGGGTCTTCGGCCAGGCCGTTGTTGCCAGGGAAGAAGGCGCGCACTTCAAACGCGATGCCGTCCGCATCGCTGCTGCCCACCACGCCCACCTTGCCACGCGGTGCGGAGGCTCCGCTTCCTGCTGCAGGCCCCACCACGCCCACGTCCAGCCCGGCGAGGATGGCAGCGTCTGGCTTGAGCGCCAGCACCTGCGCGCTGCTTGCCAGCAGAACGGCGCGCCAGCCGGGGCCGTTGTCGCACCAGGCGTGCTGCACGATGTCTTCCCGCGCCACGCCCAGGCCGCGTGCAATCAGGGCCACGTCGGCCTCGTCCAGCGGGCCGCTGCGGCGCAGCGGTGGCGCGGCAAATGCCAGTAGCTCGCCTTGCTGGCGAATGGTGACCAGGCCCACGCCGCATTCCTGCACGATGCGGCCCGCCACTTGCGGCTGGCCACCCGCCTTCAGCCAGGCGTGGCAGGTGCCCAGCGTGGGGTGGCCGGCAAAAGGCAGTTCGCCAGCGGGGTAGAAGATGCGCACGCGGTAGTCGGCGCCAGCGGCGCGGCCCTCAGGCGTGGGGGGCAGCACAAAGGTGGCCTCAGACAGGTTGGTCCAGCGGGTGAACTGCTGCATCTCTTCGGTGGAGAGGCCTGTGCCGTCCAGCACCACGGCCAGAGGGTTGCCACGGTAGGCGGTGGCAGTGAACACATCAACTTGTTGGAACGGGCGGTGGTGCATGGGGAAAACTCCTGGAAAAAACGGAAAGCGGCGCACGCCAGGGGCTGGCCTGCTGTTGAGCGGGGGCCATGCCAAGGGTTGTGGGCGGGGCCAAGGCCCTGTGGGTCTCACCCGCTGGGGGGAGCGTTCAGTGTGTTGATTGGGACAGACGTCACAGCAGCGCAGTCCCTTCGATGCAGGTCACGGTGTGGCCGCCCACCCAGACCTGCCCCTGGGCATCCTGGCGGATGTACACCCGGCCAGCCCGGCCCAGGCATTCGCCTTGCGCCACCAGGTACCGGGTGGGGGCCAGGCCTTCGCCAATCAGCCACTGCGCCAGGCTGGCGTTGAGGCTGCCAGTCACCGGGTCTTCCGGGTTGCCCATGGGGGCGGCGAAGGCGCGCACCACAGCGCCGGGGCGTTCGGGGTCGTCTCCCGCGTCGGGGGCAATGTGGATCACGCCCACGTCCTGCCCCAGGTCTTTGAGGCGAGCATGGTCGGGCGTGAGGCCGAGCACGGTCTCAGCGCTGTCCAGCAGCAGGCCCAGCCACACGGGGCCGTTGTCCAGCAATTGCGCCGCTTGAATTTGGTGGGGGCGCAACCCCAGCGCGCTGGCCACCAGCGGCACCAGCGCGGGGCTGGGCTTGCTGCGCTGCAATGGCGGCGCAGCAAAGGCCAGGGTGTCGCCCTGGTGTTCGATTTGCACCAGGCCCTGCGCAGACTCTTGCACCACCAGGCCGGGCACGCGCGGCGTGTGGCCTTGCTGCAGCCAGGCGCGGCAGGTGCCCAGCGTGGGGTGGCCGGCAAAGGGCAGCTCGCCCCTGGGCGAAAAGATGCGCAGCCGGTAGTCGGCCCCGGCCGCATGGCCCGCTGCCGTGGGCGGCATCAGAAAGGTGGTTTCCGACAGGTTGGTCCAGGCGGCAAAGCGGCGCATGTCGGCGTCGCTCAGGCCCTGCGCGTCCAGCACCACGGCCACCGGGTTGCCGAAGCCGGGGTGGTGGCTGAAGACGTCGATCTGACGAAAAAGACGTTGCTGCATGGGGACTCCGTTCACCGTGGGCGTGGTGGCTACGACAGCTTACGCCAGAGGCTGGTCCAGCACCCCTCTGGCACCGGGGCGGGTGCTGACGGTGCGGTACCAGCGCTCCAGCGCCGGGCGCGCGGGGCGTTCCTGCGGCAGCCCCCACCAGCGGTGCATTTCGCAGCCGATGGGAATGTCTGCCATGGTGAAGTGCTCACCCGCCATGAAGGGGGAGCGGGCCAGGTGCTGCTCCAGCAGGTCCAGCAGGGGCTCGGTGGCCGCCACCGAGGCCGCAATCAGCGCGCCGTTGCGCTGCGCGGCCGGTGTGCGTATCCACTGCATGAAGGCATCGCGCCCTGCGGGGTTCAGCGTGGTCTGCTGCCAGTCCATCCACTGCTCGGCCACGAAGCGCGCCGACAGTTCCTCAGGGTAAAGCTTGCCTGCCGAATGCCTCGCACACAGGTAGCGCACGATGGCGTTGGATTCCCACAGCACCAGGCCGGTGTCGTCGTCTTCCATCAGCGGCACCAGTCCGTTGGGGTTGCGCTGCAGGTAAGCCGCTTCGCGCACCAGGCCGAACTGGCCGCCCGCATCGGTGCGCTGCAGGGGCAACCCCAGCTCTTGCGCAGCCCACACCACCTTGCGCACATTGATGGACGACAGGCGACCCCAAAGCCTCAGCATGCTGGATCAGCCCTTGTGCTCACGGATGGCTGCAGCCAGCGCGGCAATGCCGGTGGCGATCTGCTCGACCGTCGAAGTCACGAACGACAGGCGCAGCGTGCGCTGGTCGGCGTTGTCGGCATAGAAGGCCGCGCCGGGCACAAAGGCCACGTTGCGCTCCACCGCCTTGGGCAGCAGCTCGATGGCGCTCATGCCTTCCGGCAGGCGCACCCACAGGAACATGCCGCCATCGGGGCGGTTCCAGTGCACGCCCAGGCCTTGCATTTCCTTGTCGAGCGCGGCCAGCATGGCTTCGCACTGCTGCTTGTACAGCGCGCGGATGGTGGGCACATGGCGGTCCAGGAAGCCGTCCTTCATCACTTCGGCCACCAGGCGCTGGTTGTAGCCGGGGGTGTGCAGGTCGGCGGCCTGCTTGGCTTGCAGCAGCTTGGGGTACACCGCCTTGGGTGCCACGATGTAGCCCAGGCGCAGGCCAGGGGCCAGCACCTTGGAGAACGAGCCCATGTAGATGCAGCCCTCGGGGTTGCGGGCCGTGAGCGGCGCGGGCGGCGGGTTGTCAAACCACAGGTCGCCGTAGGGGTTGTCTTCGACCAGCGGCAGGTTCAGCTCGGCAGCAGCTTTCACCAGCTCGGCGCGGCGTGCGTCGCTCATGGTGCGGCCGGTGGGGTTCTGGAAGTTGGGCAGCACATACAGGAAGCGTGCCTTGTCGGCGCCTGTGCCCACCTTGGCTTTCAGGTCGTCGATCAGCACGCCTTCATCGTCGCTGGCCACCGCCACCACGGTGGGCTCCATGGGCGTGAAAGCCTGCAGGGCACCCAGGTAGGTGGGCGTTTCGACCAGCACGCGGCTGCTTTCGTCGATCAGCACCTTGGCAATCAGGTCCAGCGCCTGCTGTGAGCCGGTGGTGATCAGGATCTGATCGGGGTCCACATTCCAGGGCAGGAAGTCGGCAATCGCCTGGCGCAGGGGCGCAAAGCCTTCGCTGGCTGCGTACTGCAGGGCGGCGGGGCCATCGTTGGCCAGCACGGCGGCCGAGGCTTCGGCAAAAGCTGATACCGGGAAAGTCTTGGGCGACGGCAGGCCGCCAGCCAGGCTGATGATGCCGGGCTTTTCCGTGACCTTCAGGATTTCGCGGATGACCGAGGGGTTCATGCGCTCGGCGCGGCGCGCCAGGGTCCAGTTCGTCATGTCATTGATCTCCAGGTAGGTGTTGTATGCAATGGTATCGGGGCCATGTCAGGAAAACCGCTTGCCCGCCACCACGGTGGCGACAACGGCGACGGCAAAGCCCAGGGTGACCAGGTCGAGCGACTCGCCCAGCAGCACGGCGGCGGCCAGGATGGAAAGAAAGGGCTGCAGCAGCTGCGTCTGGCTCACGCGCAGGGCGCCGCCCAGGGCCAGCCCCCGGTACCAGGCGAAGAAGCCGGCCCACATCGAGAACACGCCCACATACAGAAAGCCACCCCAGGCCGAGGGCGCCACGGGATGGCTGGGCCACAGCCACAGCGTGGCGGGCAGGGAGACGGGCAGCGCCATCAGGCACACCCAGCAGATCACGCGCTCGGCCCCCAGCGCGGGTGTGATGCGTGCGCCGTGGATGTAGCCCACGGACGCCGCCACCACCGCGCCGACCAGCAGCGCATCCGCCGCCTCCAGGCTGAACAGGCCGTGGCCCTGCTGCCAGCCGCGCAGCAGCGAGAACGCCACCACCAGCAGGCTGCCCAGCACCGCGAAGAGCCAGAACCCCAGGCGCGCACGCTGGTGCAGCACCAGCGCGGCCACGGCCGCCGTCACCAGCGGCAGCAGCGCCGTTACCACGGCCGCGTGGCTGGCCGTGACGCTGCGCAGCGCAAACGCCAGCAGCAGCGGGTAGCCCAGCGCATTGCCCAGCACGGCCCAGCCCAGGTGCCGCCACTGCTGCGGCTGAGGGCGCGGCGAGCGCGTGGCCAGCAGAAACACCGCCGACAGCAGCCCCGCCAGCGCGGCGCGGCCCACGGTGACGAACCAGGGCGAGAGCTGGGGTTGCTCTGACGTGCCGGTGGCCAGGCGCGTGGCGGGCAGGGTGACGGCGAAGATCGCCACGCCCAGCACGCCGAGCCACAGGCCTAGGGTGCGGTCGCGGTGCGAGGAGGGCGTGTTCATAGAGTCAGCATCCAGACAGCGGTGGCCACCAGCACCAGCGCCAGGGCGCGGTTGAACCACAGCAGGCGAGCACCCTGCGACAGCCACTGGCGCAGCAGGGAGCCCAGCAGCGCATAGACAAAGTTGCTGCTGAAGGCAAACGCCACCATCACGCAGCAGATGATGGCCAGGCGCTCACCCGGGTTGGTGGCCGGCTGCCCGGCTGCGTTGACCACCCAGCCCGCGCTGAGCGTGAGGGCCAGCATCCAGGCCTTGATGTTCACGAACTGCAGGCCCACGCCTTGCCAGAAGGTCACCTGCAGGCGGCTGCCGTCCACCTCGGCAAGCTGCCCGGCGCGGCTGAGCTTCCAGGCCAGCCACAGCATGTAGGCCACGCCCATCAGCGTGACCGTCCAGCGCAGCGCGGGAACGCCGGTGATGAGGGCCCCCAGGCCCAGGCCGCTGCCCAGCATCAGCAGGGTCCAGCCCGTGGGCACGGCCAGGCAAAAGCGCAGGGCGCGCTTGAGGCCCAGGTTGGCGGCCAGGGCGGTAGACAAGGTGGTGTTGGGCCCCGGCGAAAAGCTCATGGCGGTGCAAAACAGCAAAAGGGCGGTGAGTTCGGCGGTGCTCATGCAATAGGCGGTGCGGGCGGGTGTTGCGCGGGAGTATGGCTGTCCAATGTAATCGGATGTACCGATACACTACCCATACAGTTCAGCAGCGCAGTATGCAAACTGTATTGTTGGCTGTGCCAGTACACGGCACAGCGCCTTGCCCGGAGACCCGCCATGTTGATGAAGTCGTCCACCCAGTCGCTGACCGAGCAGTTGTCGGAGCGCTTTGCCGAGCGCATCCGCAATCGGCTGCTGGCCCCGGGCGCGCGCCTGCCGTCGGTGCGCCAGTGCGCTCAGCAAAACGGCGTGAGCCCGTCCACCGTGGTGGCGGCCTATGACCAGCTGCTGGCGCTGGGGCTGGTGGAGGCCCGCAAGAACCGGGGCTTCTTCGTGCGCGACAGCGGCGGCGCGGACACCGCCGCCGGGGCCGATGCCCGCACCGCGGACCCGACCCTGGAAAACGCCGCCGCCAACTGGAGCACCGCCCACTGGTTTGCGGCGCGCGCCGCCGGGCGCGCGGGGCGGGGCGTGTCGCCCGTCAACGCCACGGCGCTCATCCGCGGCATGTTCCACAAGATCAGCGACAAGCCGCAGCCCGGCATGGGCGTGTTTCCGTCCGAGTGGCTGGAGTCCACCTTCATGCCCGCTGCGGTGCGCAAGGTCACCAACTCGCGCAGCCTGCAAGATTTTTCGCTGCAATACGGCGAGCCTCTGGGCGATGCGCACCTGCGCCGCCTGCTGGCCAAAAAACTCTCCACCCTCAACGTGCACACGGTGCCCGAGCACATCATCACCACCGTGGGGGCCACGCATGCGCTGGACATCGTGAGCCGCACGCTGCTGCGCCCGGGCGATCCGGTGATGGTGGAGGAGCCTGGCTGGGCGGTGGAGTTTGCGCGGCTGGCGGCCCTCGGTATGCGCATCCTGCCCGTGCCGCGCCGCGCTGACGGGCCAGACCTGGAGGTGATGGCCCGGTATTGCGAAGTGCACCAGCCCAAGCTGTACGTGAGCGTGAGCGTGTTCCACAACCCCACGGGCTACTGCCTCAGCCCGGGCAGCGCCCACCGCGTGCTGCAGTTGGCCAACCAGCACAACTTCCACGTGGTGGAGGACGACACCTACAGCCACATCGCGCCAGAGCACGCCACGCGCCTCACGGCGCTCGATGGCCTGCAGCGCACCATCTATGTGAGCGGGTTCGCGAAGATTCTTGCCCCCAACTGGCGCATTGGTTACCTGGCGGCCCCGCCGAATCTGGTGGAGCCCCTGCTCGACACCAAGCTGCTGGCCACTCTCACCACCCCTGCCTTGCTGGAAAAAGCCCTGGCCCTGTGCATTGAGCAAGGACAGCTGCGCCGCCATGCCGAGCGCATCCGTACCCGGCTGGATGCCGCCCGGTCACGCAGCGTCAAGCTGGCGCTGCAAGCCGGCTGCACTTTTGCGGCAGAGCCGGTGGGCCTGTTCGGCTGGGTCGATACGGGCGTGGACACCGACGCTCTGGCCCAGCGCATGCTGGACGAGGGCTACCTGCTGGCCCCCGGCGCGCTGTTCCATGCCGAGCGCAAACCCAGCACGCTCATGCGCATCAACTTTGCCACGACGCAGGAAGCGGCCTTCTGGCAAGTCTTCCAGCAGGTGGTGGCAGCGATGAAGTGAGCGGCTGAGCGCAGAGCCGCGAAACAGGCGCTCAGCGCGCGGGAGGCCGTCGCCTGGGTGCCTTTTGCAGGCTTTCTCGCCACCCAGGCGCGGTGATTTTGAGAAAAATACCCTTGCAGCGCTTTATTTATATGCGCAAGCAGCTATCAATAACGTAGCAATTCAAGTATCAATACGCTACGGTGAAGCGCTGCTGCAGGTGGCGTGGAGCCTCCAGCTCGTCCACGATGGCCACTGCCAGATCGGCCACGCTGATCTTGCCGGGCTGGTCGCCATTCATCAGGGGGGATTCGGTGCCCAGGCGGTAGTGGCCCGTGCGCTCGCCGGGCTCCAGCAGGATGGCGGGCGAGAGAAAGGTCCATTGCAGGGTCGATTCCTGGCGCAGCAGGTTCAGCGCTTCGCGGGCGGCCAGTGCGCCATTTTTCCATTCGGCCGGGAACTGGGGGGTGTCCACCAGTTGCACGCCTGGCGCCACATACAGGCTGCCTGCGCCGCCCACCACCAACAGGCGCTGAACGCCAGCGGCCTTGACGCCCGCCGTGATGGCGCGGCTGCCCCGCAGAAATTCGTCGTGCAGGTGGGGATGCGTCCAGCCTGGGTTGTAGGCGCTGGCCACCGCGTCCACCCCCCGGACGGCCTGGGCCACCTGCGCGGCGTCTGTTGCGTTTGCCTGCACCACGGTCAGGCCCTCGCGCAAAGGAAGCTTGGCCGGGTCGCGGGCCAGGGCCGTCACGCGGTGGCCGCGTTGCAGCAGTTCATTCAACAATGCGGTGCCTACAAAGCCGGTAGCGCCGATCAGTGCGATGTGCATGGCGTGTTCCTGCAAACAATGAAGATGCTGCAAGCTTATTTTTGATGCTGCGCTTGCGGTAGAGGGTTAAAAATGCTTTGTCTTTGAAGCGCTGCTTCAAAATCAAGCCTTTGAACAGGCTCACTGCGGCAGGAGGATGTGTTGGACGATCTCAAGCGGATGGCGGTGTTTGCCAGCGTGGTGCAGCATGGTTCGATGACGGGCGCGGGCCGGGTGCTGGGCATGAGCCCGTCAGCGGTCAGCCAGCAGGTGCGGCAACTGGAGCGGGAAGGGGGCGTGACGCTGCTGCACCGCTCCACCCGCAAACTGGCTTTGACCGAAGCAGGCCAGCGTTATCACGCCCAGTGCGCAGCCATGTGCGCGGCAGCCGAGCAGGCGCGGGCCGAGCTGGCGGCCGCGCGCGATGCGCCCAGTGGCGAGCTGCGCATGTCGGCCACCGTGGGCTTTGCGCGGCATGTCTCCCCGGCTCTGGGCGCGATGCTGGCGCAATACCCCTCGTTGCGGCTGCGGTTGCTGGTGGACGATGCTCCCATTGATCTCATCAACGCCCGGGTGGACCTGGCGGTGCGCTTTGGCCGCCTGGCCGATTCGACCTGGGCGGCACGCAGGCTGGGGGCGCTGGAATGGTGGCTGTGCGCCTCGCCCGAGTATCTGGACCGGCACGGCAGCCCGGAGTCGCCAGACGCCCTGCTGGCCCACGGCTGGCTGGGCTTTGCACGCGAAGGGGCGGGCCTGCTGCTGGACCTGAGGGGCCCCGAGGGCGCGGCCCGCAGCCTGCGGGTGGAGCCGCGCATTGTGAGCAACAACCAGTTGTCCATCCAGCAGATGTGCGAGGCAGGCCTGGGTGTGGCGCTGATGGGCAGCCTGGATGTGCAGGACGCGCTGGCATCAGGCCGCCTGGTGCGGCTGTTGCCGCAGTGGACCATGGGCACCCTGGATATCTGGGCTGTGACGCCCCAGCGGGATGCGCAGCCTGCCAAGGTGCGGCAGGCCATTGCGGCCTTGCAGCGCTATCTCGTCACCCAGCCGGGTGTGCTGGAGTAGTGGGTGCGGGCTGCGGGCAGATCGGTGCAGATCAGCCTGGGTCACACCCCATCAACGGGGAGGAGCCGGGCGTTCCACTTCCAGATCGGACAGCACCCGCAGCAGTGCGCGGTTGACCTCCTCCAGGTCCATCTCGTGCTCTTCGCACAGGCGGCGGATCACGCTGGCGTCGTCGTGTTCCAGCGCGCAGGCCATTTGCAGGCTGGGTGCGTAGGGGCCGGTGTGCAGCACCGTCGCGTCGTAGATCCGTTCCGACAGCGGGATGCGGCGCAGGATCGTGCCCAGGGGCTCGCGCAGCAGTTCATCCATTTGCGACAGCAGTGCGCAGAGGTAAATTTCGCGCCGCAGCTCGTTTTCCACGCCGGGGTTGAGCAGCAGTGTGGTCAGGCGCGCACGCATCACCATTGACTCGCGGATGGGCTGCATGTTGGGCTCCGTGCAGGAGTGGGGCAGCTGGTCCGACAGCCAGCGCTTGATGGACTCGTACCCCATCATCACCATGCCCCGGCGCAGCGAGTCGATGCCTGTGCGCAGGCCCAGGGCTGCCGAGTTGGTGTAGATCATGAAGCGGTAGGACAGGATCGGATCCTCGCTCATGATGTCTTCAAACGTCTCCAGCGACTGCTCGTTGTCGATGGCCTTCATCAGCCGGTGAATGACCGCGTGTGACGGCTGCTGCGGCGTGTGCCGCATGCTGTAGAGCACGTCTTCCGTGGGCCAGCCGGCCAGCGCCAGCGCGTTGTTGTCCAGGCAGTGCTCCATCAGGGCACGGCTGGCCACGTTCTCATACATCTGCCCTGCCAGGATGGGGCTGATGTTGCGTGGTGGTAGCTTGGGGGCGCCGGGCTGTTGTGGTCCGCGCTGCAGAGCGGCAATCGCGTCTTCGGCGCGCAGGGTGAGCAGGCTGTTGTCAAAGCAGCGCGCCACTTCGGCGGGTGGCAGGTTGGCAATCTCGCCACGCCACACCAGCTTGAGCCCCCGCCGATGGGCTGCGCGCACCTGGTTGAAGATGGTGGAATCGTTCAGCCAGTCGCCGCGCACTTCAATCCACGGGCTGCCGCGCGGCGCGCTTTCCAGCAGGCTGGAGAGCAGCTGGTGCGTTTGGGGCGAGATCAGCAGCGGCGGAGAACTGGCCGACCACAGCTCTGCCAGTGTGCGCAGCAGGTGGCCTGCGTCTACCAGCAGGGAGGACTCGTTGTGCACATACAGCTGCACGCCAGCCAGCTTGCGGGCGCGGTTCCACAAGGGGCGGTAGCCCAGAATCAGACTGCCTAGGACGGATTGGACCATGTGCTCTCAGGCGGTGCGGCTGGCATCTGGGGCCCGGCGCGCTGCGCGGGGCGGGACGCTAGCTGATGTAGTTGAACAGCGAAAGCTTCTGAACCGACGCATAGGTCTGCAGCGCTGCCTGGTAGCCCGTCTGCTGGTTCTGGAAGTCCGAAATGCCTTTGATCATATCCAGATCCTCGGCGCGTGAGCGGTCGGATTCGAGCTGCACGGAGCGCTTTTCCTGGTCGCCGGTGATACGGTCTGCGCGGTTGAGCAGCTCGCCCGCGTAGCTGCGGATGTTGCTCATGCGCTCCAGCCCGATATCGACATTTGCCAGCGCCTGACTGATGGCCTGGGCCGCCGCGTTGGAGTTGGGGGCCGCCTTGATCTCGGCAATGGCTTTGTCGATCACGCTGAACACGCTGGCCTGGGGCGAGATGTTGATCGTGTCGCCGTCAGCGGGCGAGAGCGTGATGGTGCCGTCCACCGCTTTGGTGGGCAGCGTCGTGACTTTCATCGACATCCCTGGCGGCAGGCCGTTGATGTTGAATTCGCCTTTCTCGCCGATCTTGATCGGGTTGAGCGTTTGTGCCGCCGGGGGCACGAAGGCAGGGTCGGTGCTGCTGACGTTGTAGGTGGCAGACAGGGTGTTGGTGGCGGGGTCGAGCGTGACGGGTGAAAAGCTCACGCTGTAGGTGTAGGCCAGCCCTGTGGCTGGGTTCTTGTTGAAGCTGGTGCCTTCAGCCACGGTGATGGCCGATGTGGTCAACGCACGGTTGGGCTGGCCCATGGCGGGCACGCTGGGTGTGGTGGCGCCAGGCACGATGACGGTGCTGGTGCCCGGCGTGATGGCGGCATGGAAGCTGCCGTCGCGCTTGGCATCGAACATGAAGGCGGAGTCTCCGTCCAGCGTGTTGGGCAGCGTGACGCCATCACTGGCCGTTTGGCCTGCCTGGCCCGCAAACAAATAGTCAGGTGTGCTGTTGAGCGGCCCCATAAAAGGCGACTGCGCGCTGCCCAGTGCCCCCAGCAGCGGGATGCCGTTGGTATCGGTGCGGTTGGCCACGGCGGTGAGCTGGTCGCGCAGGCTTTGCAACTGGTTGGCGATGGTGGCGCGCTCGCTGCTGCTGAGCGCGCCGTTGCCAGCATTCACCATGAGCTGGCGGGCTTCCTGCACCAGGCTGATGGCGTCGCCCATGGTGGATTCCGCCTGGGCAATCGCGTTGCGCTGGTTTTCCAGGGCGCGCTGCTCGGTCTGGATGCGGCTGATGCGGGTCAGTGCGCGTTCGGCCTGGGCGGCCGACACGGGGTCGTCGCTGGCACGCACTACACGCTTGCCCGAGGTCAGGTTCTCCTGCAGGTTGACGAGCGAGGTCTGCCGCGCCGATACGTTGCGGATGGCGTTGTCATACATGTTGGCCGTGCCAACGCGAAAGATCGTATTGCTCATGTCAGACTCCTTCGGAGTGCATCAGAGGCGGCCTCATCGGCCCAGGTTCTGGATCAGCGTGTCAAAGACACTCTGCGCAATTTGCAGCATCTTGGCCGATGCCTGGTAGGCCTGCTGGTACTGCAGCAGCTTGGCGGCTTCTTCGTCCAGGTTCACGCCCGATACCGCCGTGCGGTCGTTTTCCAGGTTCACCGCAATTGACTTCGACAGCTCGGAGGCAAACAGCGCGCTTTGCGTGCGCGTGCCCACCTGGGCCATGGCGCTGGCGTAGCCGTCGCTGAGGGTAGATTCGTCGAACATCTTCACATCGCGCAGGTTCATCAGCGCTGTGGCGTTGCCGGCGTTGCGGGTGTAGTTGTCGCCGTACTGGGCGTCTTTTGCGTTGCCGATGGTGACGGTGTCACCCGCCTTGGGGCTGCCCTTGAGGTTGATCGACCAGCCATCGATGTGGATGGATTGCCCCGAGGTGTATTCGTACTGCGGTGGCGCCCCCGTCCCAGCCAGCAACTTGGGTGGGTTGGCCGCCATGTCGATGGGCGGGTTGGCGTTGCCGCTGATCGTGAATTTTCCGTTGGCGTTGAACGTGAGCATCACGCCGCCGCCGGTGGTAGCGGGGGACACCGGGCTGGGCGGCAAAGACAGCCCGGTTGCGCCTAAGTTAACTGGTCGGCTGCCATTCCAGGTGATGCCCGTGGCCTGCAGCCCGGCCAGCTGCAGCGTGCCGCTGTTGGACGTGCCCATGGCGGCATTGATCGGATTGGCAACCGCCAGATCGCGGGGCGAATACACCAGCGCCTTCATGTCGCTGGCCGCCGTGCTGAAGGGCTTGAACAGCACGCGCTCGTTGGCAGTGCCCGTGGCGGTGAAGTTGAAAGTCAGCCCGTCGATCTGCGTGGTGGCCAGTGTGGCGATGTTGGTGAACGGAGTGGTCTCGCCGTCTGAAAGCCGCACCACCTGCCCGCCCACGCCGGTGGCATCAAAGCGCACTTCGTAGTCCGACGCTGCAAACTTGGTGGGCGAAAAACTGGCGGAGTTCGTGAAGCTGATGGAACCCACGGCGGTGCCCAGTGTCAGGCCCGGCACGCTGGGGGTGGTGGCAAACAGGGGTTTGCCGGCCACGCCGTCCAGCGTCAGCCCCAGCGTCTGCTGGTAGTTCAGGGTGGTGCCAATGGCCAGCGCCATGCGGCCCAGCAGGTTGCGCCCTTCGGCCAGATCGGTGTTGTTGAACCGCAGCAGGCCTGAGATGCTGCCGCCCCCGAGCATGTTTTCGTCCAGCTCAATCTTTGGAGAGCCTGGGCGGGTAAAGAGCAGCTTGACCTGCCCGCTGGACGGGAACGTGCCCGAGTCGCCCACCGCCACCTCGGTGGCCGTGGTGCCCAGCACCAGGGGCTGGCTGCCGCCGACGAACAGGCCAATGGTTCCGTCATCCGCCGGTATCTGCGTGGTTTGCACATACTGGTTGATTTCGCGGATGACCTGTTCGCGCTGGTCCAGCAGGTCGTTGGGGGATTGCCCGTTGCCTGTGGCGCGTGCAATCTGCTCGTTGATCGCAGCCATCTGCTTGGCCAGGCTGTTGACGGTGTTGGCGCTGTTCTTCAGCTCCTCGGTCACCGTGTACTGGATCTCGTTGATGCGGTCGGCCGAGGTGCGCATGCGCGATGCGGTTTCGTCCATGCGTGTGAGCACCAGGGTGCGCGCCGACAGGTCGGTGGGGGCAGCCACCACGTCCGAGAACGCGTTCATCATGTCGGTGATGGCGGCCCCCAACCCTGTGGGGCCGCCGCTGAAGATCTCCTGCAGCTGGCTCAGCCGCTGCGCACGCGCCGTATCCCCCGCGCTCACCGATCCCGCCGCTGCGGCCTGGCGCGTGAGCAGCTCGCTTTGGTTGCGCAAGATGGTGCGCACATCCACCCCTTGCCCGATGTAGCCTGCGCCCGAGAATTGCCCCTGCACGGTTTGCAGTGCCACCGTCTGGCGCGAATACCCGGGGGTGTTGACGTTGGCAATGTTGTTGCCAGCCGTCTGCAAGGCCACCTGGTTGGCCATCAGGGCGCGAGCGCCGACGTTGAGCAGTCCCATGATTTACACCGCTTCCATCATGCTTGCGCCTTCTGGGCCCGCAGTGCGCTCTGGATGGCACCGCTGAGTTTCCTGGCGTATTCGGGGTCTGTGGCGTAGCCCGCCTTCTGCAGTTCGGCGGCATAGGCCACGGCAGAGCCGGTCCGGGCCGTGGCCTGGGCTTTTTCGTAGCGGGGGTTGTCGGTGATGAGACGGGCGTAGTCGCGGAACGAATCTTCGTAAGAGTCGTAGGCGCGGAACTTGGCCACCACCTTGCGGGGCACGCCGTTGATGTATTCGGTGGTGGTGACCTCGGCCACCTTGCCCGTCCAGCCCTTGCCCGCCTTGATGCCGAACAGGTTGAACGAGGTGGAGCCGTCCTTGTTGCGGATTTCGCTGCGGCCCCAGCCGGTTTCGTGGCCTGCCTGGCCCAGCATGAAGCTGGCGGGAATGCCGCTTTCCTTGGCCACGGCTTCGGCCGTGCTGCTCAGGTGCTGCACAAAATCGTCGCGCCCCTTGGGGGCAGGCGTGGTGGTGTTGATGGGGCTGGCTGCCGCCTTGGTGGCCACGCCAGCGCGGCCCGTGACTTGCGGCAGGCTCAGCGTGGAAGGCACCGAGAACGTGGGCTCTGCCACACCCATCTGGCGCGAGAGTTGCCGTGCAATCGCTTCCGACAAGCCCCCGGGCTGCCCAGACATCTGCACCGACAGTTGCTGGTCCAGCATGTCCGAGCCCAGGTCACCCCCGGCGCTGTCGAGCAGGCCCGACTTCATGGTGGCTTCGCGCATGCTTTTGATCAGCTCGCGCATGAACAGCGACTCGAACTGCTTTGCGGCTTCCTTGGCCGCATCGGGGCTGTTTTGCCCCGCTTCCAGCTTGAGGTTGTTGAGCGAACGTGTGTCCACCGCCAGCGCCTGGCGGGCGCTGCTGGGGGCGGACGAGGGCAGGGTCAGGGCCATGTCAGATCACCTCCAGCTCCGCGTTCAGAGCGCCAGCGGCCTTGATGGCCTGCAAGATGGCCAGCAGGTCCTGCGGCGTGGCACCCAGCTGGTTCAAGGCGCGCACCACATCGGCCAGTTGGGCCGAGGGCGGCATCTGGATGATGTTGCCGGGCTCCTGGTTGATGGTGATGTCGCTCTTTTGCGTGACCACCGTTTGCCCCTGCGACAGCGGATTGGGCTGGCTGATGACCGGGGTGGAACTGATGGTGATGGACAGGTTGCCATGCGCAATGGCGCACGAGCCCAGCGTGACGGCCTGGTTGAGCACGATGGAGCCCGTGCGGGCGTTGATGACCACCTTGGCCGTGGGCACGCTGTTTTCCAGGGGCAGCTCTTCCAGGTCGGCGATGAAGCCCACGCGGGCACCGGGGTCCTGAGGTGCGCGTACCTGCACGGTGCGGCCGTCAATGGCGGTGGCCAGGCCGTTGCCCAGCTTCGCGTTGATGGCTTGGGCCACCTTGCGGGCGGTCTGGAAGTCTGAGGCGTTCAGGCCCAGGTTGATGGTGTCGCTGTCATGCAGTGGCGTGGGCACGGTGCGCTCGACCTGCGCGCCCTGCGGAATGCGGCCAGCCGCGAGGTGGTTGATCTGCACCTTGCTGCCGCCTGCCGACGCCCCGGCGCCACCCACCACCAGGTTGCCCTGGGCCAAAGCGTAGACCTCGCCATCGGCACCGCGCAGCGGCGTGGTGATGAGGGTGCCGCCCTTGAGCGACTTGGAGTTGCCCATGGAAGACACGTTCACGTCCAGCATCTGCCCCGGCTGCGCAAACGCGGGCAACTGGGCGGTGACGATGACGGCTGCCACGTTCTTGAGCTGCAACTGCGAGGCCGTGCCCGGCGGCAGGGGGATGCCCATTTGCTGCAGGTAGTTGGACATGGCCTGCGTGGTGTAGGGCATCTGCGTGGTCTGGTCGCCTGTGCCGTCCAGCCCCACCACCAGACCATAGCCGGTGAGCTGGTTGCTGCGCACGCCTTGCACGGCCGCCACTTCCTTGATGCGCAATGCGTGCGCTGCAGGCGATGCCGCCGCCAGCACTGCGGCCAGCAAGAGCCAGAGTGCGCGCAGGCTGCGCGACCAAACGGAGTGGGACGAGGCTTTCATGGCTTCCATTGTGGTCGGCCATGGCAAGAACTAAAACCCAAAAAGAAGCCGGTTCACCGGTCTATTGCCTCGGATGGCGCTGCGCTGCTGGCACGCGCCCAGCGCATGCCCTGCGCGGAGAATTTCAATAAAAATGCCACCCGGCGCTTATGTATCAAGCGCGGGTAGCTATCAAAATATGAGTGATTGGCGGGGCCGGTGCCAGCGGGGCGCGCGACCACCATGGTGTGCCGCGCGCGGCCGCCGAGCCTTCATGCCGGCCCCGGCAGCGCGCGAAGCGACCGAAGCAGGCCCCGTTCAGAACGGTGTGACCTTGTTGAAGAAGCGGCCCAGCCAGCCCATGGCCTGGGCTTCGCTTTGCGCGCCCCGGCCACGCGATTCCACGCGCACATTGGCCACCTGGGTGGAATTGATGACGCTGCCCGGCTGCATTGCGCGCGGGTCGATGGTGCCGGAGAACCGCAGCACGTCCACGTTCTGGTTCACGCCAATCTGCTTTTCGCCCGCCACCACCAGGTGTCCATTGGGCAGCACATCGATCACGGTGGCGGTGATGGAGCCCTGGAAGGTGTTGGCGCTTTCCGTGCCGCCCTTGCCCGAGAAGGTGTTACCCGAGCTGGCGCCCAGGCTGAGCTTGTCGGTAAGGGTGGCCTTGGCGAACGGTAAGGCCGTGACGCCGCCACTGACTTCGGAGCTGCGGTCTACCGTGGACGATGAAGCCTGCTTGGCGGTCACTGTCTCCACGATCTGGATGGTCACCAAGTCACCCACCAGCCGTGCGCGCCGGTCTTCGAACGAAGGGCGATAGCTGGCTGCGCTGTACAGGCTGCCGGTGGCGGGCGCAGGCGCAGCGCGGGGGGCGACGGTGAGTTGCAGCGGGGCCGTGGGCAGGATGTCCACCGGGGGCGGTGGCGACATGCTGGCGCAGCCGGTGGCCAGGGCCACCAGGGCGATGCTGGCGCTGACGGCCAGCGTTCTGCGTGCGGTGCCCTGGGTGCTGAGGGCCATCAGGGTGAATGCGGTGCGGTTCATGGCAGGCTTTCTTCAGGCGGCGCGGGCTCAGAGCTGGCTCAGCTTGGCCAGCATCTGGTCGGTGGTGGAGATGGCCTTGGAATTCATCTCATAGGCGCGCTGGGTCTGGATCATGTTCACCAGTTCTTCCACCACGTTCACGTTGGAAGACTCCAGAAAGCCCTGCTTGATGATGCCCAGCCCGTTGGTGCCAGGCGTGCCCTGCTGGGGCTGGCCCGAGGCTGCAGATTCCTTGAACAGGTTCTGCCCGATGGGCTCCAGGCCGCCCGCATTCACAAAGCCCGACATGGCCAGGTTGCCCAGAGGCTGGGGCTGGGTGTTGCCCGGCACGGTGGCGCTCACCGCGCCGTCGTTGCTGATGCTGATGTTGGTGGCGTTGGGTGGAATGGTGATGCCGTTGGCCACCGGCAGGCCACCCGAAGTGACCAGGCGGCCCTGGGCGTCCACCTTGAAGGAACCGTCGCGGGTGTAGCCGATGGTGCCGTCGGGCATGGTGACTTCAAAGAAACCGTTGCCGTTGATGGCCACGTCCAGGCTGTTCTTGGACTCTTGCAGGCTGCCCTGCTCGAAGTTGCGGCCAATCGACACCGTGCGCGCGCCCAGGCCCATGTGCAGCCCGGTGGGCAGCTGGTTTTGCTCGGTGGCGGCAGCGCCCACCTGGCGGTAGTTCTGGTAGGCCAGGTCTTCCACGTTGGCAAAGTTGCGCTTGAAGCCGGTGGTGGAGACGTTGGACAGGTTGTGCGAATGCAGATCGATTTTGGTCTGCTGCACGGTCATGCCGGACTTGGCGGTGTAGAGAGCGGTGAACATGGCGTTTTCCTTGAAGGCGGTTCAGCGTGGGCGTGGGGCCGGCGGTCAGCCGTTGAGGCTGAGCAGCTGGGCGGCTGATTTGTCGTTGGTTTCGGCCGTTTGCAGAAGCCGCATCTGTTGTTCGAACTGGCGGGAGGCGGCGATCATTCCGACCATGCTCTCCACCGGGTTCACGTTGGAGCCTTCCAGCGCGCCGCTGAGCATGCGGGCTGCTGCATCGTTGGGCATGGGCTCACCCGAGGCGGTGCGAAACAGCCCGTCGTCGCCGCGCTTGAGCGGGTCTTCCGCCGTGGGAGAAGCCAGCTTGAGCCGGCCCACCGCAGCGGGCGGCTGGCCTGCGGCCTTGGCGGTGATGGTGCCATCGGCACCCAGGGTCACTTCGGCGCCCTGGGGAATGTCGATGGGTGCACCACCGTCAGAAAGCACAGGCAGGCCCGAAGGCGTGACCAGCTGGCCGGCGGCCGAGACGTTGAAGGAGCCCGCACGGGTGTAGGCCTCCAGGCCATCGAGCCCCTGCACGGCAAACCAGGCATTGCCCATGGCCATGGCGTCCAGGCTGCGCCCGGTGGTCTTGGCCGGGCCAGCGGTGTTGAGGTAACCCGACGTGGCTTCCAGCGCGAACACGCGGGTGGTGGAGCCGTCGCCCTGCATCGGCACCGAGCGGAAGGTGGACATCTCTGCCCGAAAGCCGTTGGTGGACGCATTGGCCAGGTTGTTGGCCAGCACCGACTGCCGGTGGGCAGCGGCGTTGGCACCTGTCATGGTGGTGTAGATGATGCGGTCCATAACGCGATGTTCCTTTCAGTTCCCTGCGATCCCGCACGCCGTCCACTGCGCATGCAGCTGGCGCAGCCCAAGCCAGCGCAGCCGCGCAAGGGCCTGAGCCGGCCGCACCGCCCCGCCGCGCTGGGTGCGTCCCGCTCCCGTAGCGCGCAGCGCGTAGAGAGAGGGGGAAGGCGCGAAGCGACTCAGGGGGTGTCTCATCTCAAGTTCACCAGGGTGGACAGCACCTGGTCTTGCGTCTTGATGGTCTGTGCATTGGCTTGGTAGGCGCGCTGGGCGGTCATCATGTTGACCAGCTCTGCCGTCAGGTCCACGTTGGATTCTTCGAGCGCACCCGAGCGCAGCGAGCCGAAGTTGCCGTCGGTGGCGGTGCCCTTGACGGGTTGGCCCGACTCGAAAGTTTCCACCCAGTTGTTCCCGCCAATCGAGGCCAGCCCCTGGGTGTTGCGGAAACTGGCCAGCGCCAGCTGCCCTTCGGCACGGGTGACGCCGTTGGAGTAACGCGTCATGATCATGCCGTTGTTTTCGATGTTGATGCCCGTCAGCTGGCCAGACGTGTAGCCGTCCTGCGTCAAGTCTGAAACGGCGAACTTGGTGCCGAAATGGGTGACCTTGTTAAGGTCCAAAGTGACTGGGAAGGCGGACGGCGCCGGGTTGCTGCCCGCTGCATTGGGGCTGTTTGGGTTGCTAGGGCTTGGGTTCACCAGCAGGCTTAGCTCGTAGGACTGGTTGGTAGCCGGTGGTGGAGCTGGATTGGCAGCCGTCGGTGGGTTGGGGATGGGTGGAGTAAAGGTTCCCCCGGTAACGGGAACACCGGTCGCGTAGTCAACCAAGTTACTTTTCAGTCGTGCCGAAGCGACGAGCGTGTTAGCGGGCTTGTCGGAGTAGGTGAAGTCCCAAGCCGCCTTGGGGTCTGTAAAGGTCAGCTTGGTTTCGCGGATAGCAAAGACGCCTTTGTCGTCGGCGCCGTAGTACTTGTAGGTGAATTCTGTAGGGAAATCGTCTATCTGCGTTTTTGTCTTGTCTGCGTTGGGAATGGATGTTGCACTCGCGATCGGCTCGATCATGGCAACGGTATTTCCGTTCTCGCCAGCAATCATGCGGCCCGCGATCGATGGAACCGTTGCTGGCGAGGTGGTAAGGTCGTCCAGCTGGGTGTAGATGTCCCATGTGTTCGCACCGCTTTTCTCGAAGTACAGGTTCTGCGACGTCGCTACACCCTGGCTGTCATACACATTGATCGATGTGCCGTAGGTGGTGCGTGGCGTGGCGGGTACGGGTGGTGTGGCGGCCTGGTCGCCAGCGGCATTGGTGGCGCGCGCATCCAAGTTGAATGCGGCGCTGATCTTTTCGGTTTGCTTGGCGGGAATGGGCTGCGATGTGGGGAACACCATGGGCACGGGTTCCGTGCTGGTGCGCTGGCCTGTGACGGGGTTGACGGTGTAGCCCAGGATTTGGGCGCCATCGTTGGTGACCATGTTGCCCACCTTGTCGAGCTTGAAATTGCCCGCGCGGGTGTAGGCCTGGGTCTGGTCCGGCAGCTTCAGCATAAAGAAGCCATTGCCGTTGATGGCCACGTCCAGGTTATTGCCCGTGATGTTCAGATTGCCCTGGGTGAACTGCTGGGCTACGTTGGCCGTCTCCACCCCGATACCGGCGCTGGAGCCACCGGCCGAGCCGATGGCAGAAGCCACCATTTCCGCAAACTCCGCGCGCGAGGCCTTGAAGCCCACGGTGTTGGAGTTGGCGATGTTGTTGCCGATCACGTCCAGATTCTTGCTGGCGGCGTTCAGGCCGGAGAGGCCTTGTTGAAAACTCATGGTGTTCTCCTGGGAGGGCGGTGTGTTCGATGCGGTCGTGGGAAATGCCGGTCGTCAGACCATGGCCTTGATGTCGGTGTAGCGGACGGCCTGGCCGTTGGACAGGTTCAGCATCAGCTGGCCGTCCTCGGCGCCTGCGGCGACCACCTTCGACAGGGCCAGCGAAGTGGTTCCCACCTGGGTGTTGCCGTTGAGTGCCGTGACCCGGAAGCGCAGCCCGTCGGTAGAGCCCACGTATTTGCTGCTGTCCCAGTTGAACAGGCGTCGGCCCGCGCCCTGGCCGCCCATGTCCACGGTGTCTACGACTTGGCCGTTGGCGTTGACGATCTCCACCTTCACACTGGTGGCGGCAGAGGCCAGCTCGAAGCCTCCCTTGCCCGTCTTGTCGTCGATGGTGACGGTGGAGCCTTCGGTCAAGACACTGCGCCCCACCAGGGCGGTGCCCTGCATGACCTGCAGCGAATTGAACTGCGCCGCCATGCTGGCCATGGTCTGGTTCAGCTGCTGGATGCCGGTCACCGTGTTGATCTGCGCCATTTGCGATGTCATCTGGGCGTTGTCCAGAGGGTTCATCGGGTCCTGGTTGTTCAGCTGCGCTACCAGCAGTTTCAGAAACCGGTCCTGCGCTGCCGCCGGATCGGTGTTGGGGTCAGAGGCCTTGGTGCTGCCCGTGGTGGTACCAGCGGTGGTTTGGGTGGGGCTGATGATCATGCGGATCTCTCCTGGATGCCGGGTCGGTTACTGGCCCATTTGCAGGGTCTTGAGGAGCAGCGACTTGGCTGTGTTCATGACCTCGACGTTGTTCTGGTACGAGCGCGAGGCAGAAATCATGTTGACCATTTCTTCCACGGCGTTCACGTTGGAGTGGTTCACGTAGCCCTGCTCGTCGGCCAGGGGGTGCGCGGGGTCGTGCACCTTGCGTCCGGGCGCATCGCTTTCCTTGATGGACGACACACGCACGCCTGCGGCACTGTCGGCACCCATGGGTGTGGTCTGGAAAACCACTTGCCGGGCCTTGTAGGCCTTGCCGTCCGGGCCTGCCACGGCGTCTACGTTGGCCAGGTTGCTGGCCACCACATTCAGGCGCTGCGACTGCGCGCTGATGGCGCTGCCAGACACATTGAAGATGGAGAACATGGACATGGTGTGCCTCGTTGGGTGGTGTTTGCGCTTACTGGCCCTGGATGGCGCTGAGCATGGTCTTGGCGTTGCCGTTGATAAAGCGCAGGGTGGCTTCGTAACGCACCGCGTTGTCCACGAAGTTCGCGCGCTCGCGGTCCAGGTCCACCGAGTTGTTGTCCAGCGCAGGCTGGGTCTGCACGGCATAGCCGAGCTTGCCGGGGCCGCCCAGGGTGGAAGCCGAGCCCGAGCCGGTGGTGGTGGCGCGGAAATGCCGGGGGTCCGAGGTGGCGGTGCTGACTGCGGGCCCCTTGTCGCCGTGCAGAACGGACTTCACATCCGTGCCGGCAGGCGCCTTGGTGGCTTCGCGCAAGGTGCTGGCAAAGTCAAAGTCCCGCGCCACGTAGCCGGGGGTGTCTGCGTTGGCAATGTTGCTGGCAATGATGCGCTGGCGCTCGGCGCGCAAAATAAGCGCGTTGCCCTGAAAACCCAGCTGGTTGGTCATCTTGTCAAGCATGGTTGCCTCACATCCTGTATCGCTTGGCGCCTGGGCCCGGAGCGGGCTTTGGCGTGGTTCGATTATGGAAATGGCAGGTTTTTTCTAAAGCCCGAAGAACGCGGAAATGGCCGCGCAGTTTCGGGTTTTGCAGGTTGCGATGCCGTTCTATAGTGACGGCGTTGGAATGGGTCTGCGGCCCCTTGCCCGCCAAAGCCGCCCTCGACCTTGACTGCGTGATTGCCCCGGGCTTGGCTGCTGTCATCGAACCATTCCACCGCGGCGCAGCGGGTTGGCGCCATTACTGGAGAGTGCTCACCATGCCGTCCCTTTCATTTTTTCGTTGTGCCTGGCTGGCCCTGTCGGCTTTTGTCTTTGCGGGCGCCGCACAGGCGCAAGCCGTGGCCGATCCGGCCGCAGAGCTCGGCGCGCTCACCCAGCGCTGGCTGGACGACGCCCTGACCCGCAACCAGGCCCCCGGCGCCACGCTGCGCATGGAGGTGAGCGTGGGCACCCTGGACAGCCGCCTGCGCCTGGCCCCTTGCAGTCGTGTGGAACCCTATCTGCCTGCAGGCTCGCGCCTGTGGGGGCGCACTCGGCTGGGTTTGCGCTGCGTGGAGGGCAGTTCCGCCTGGAATGTGTTCCTGCCCGTCACCATCAAGGCCTGGGGCCCGGCCTGGGTGCTTACGGGCAACGTCGCCCCCGGCGCGGTGCTGACGGCCAACGATGCAGCCCAGGCAGAAGTCGACTGGGCCGCAGACGCTGCGCCGGTGCTGGCAAACCCAGAGGCATGGCTGGGCCAAACGGCCACGCGCCAATTGATGGCCGGGCAGGCCTTGCGCCAGTCCATGGTCAAAGCCCCCAGCCTGTTCAAGGCCGGCGCCCAGGTGCGTGTGTCAGCCCAAGGCCCGGGTTATGCTGTGACTTCTGCAGGTCAAGCGCTGTCTGCCGGCTCTGTCGGGCAGACTGTGCGCGTGAGAATGGACAATGGTCGGATAGTGAGTGGAATTGTTTCCGAAGATGGAACGGTGACTATCACTCTTTGAGGATTTGCCCGCATAAACACCTAAAGTCCTGCGAAAACGGGTCGAAAACATTGCTACTGAGCCCCACATCACCGGGGTGGCGGAGAGAGCGATGAAGATAGGTCAAAAACCGGAACTCCCGGGCGCATTGGCGCAGACAGGGCTTGCCAAGCAAGCCAAAAGTCCAGCCCCAGCTGCCGAAGGGGTGGCGAAAGGCGCTGCAGCTGCGTCGGCCGCCGGTGTGCCTGTCACCGTGTCTGGCTCGGCCCGGGCACTGGAGCAGTCCGGCCGCACGTCCAGTGAATTTGATGCCAAGCGGGTCAGCGAAGTGCGCGCAGCGATTGGCAATGGCACGTTCAAGGTCAACGCTGAGGTGATTGCAGACAAAATGCTGTCCGGCGCCCAAGAAATCTTTTCCCGTTCGCGCGGCTGAGCACCAGATCCATCGGGCTTGGGCTAGCGCATCTCCACCATGTCGTTAGAAGAAGCCCTCACCGCTGTAGAGCAACACATCGAACAAGTTTCAGGGGCCTTGCTGTCCCTGGATGCCCCTGCGCTGGAGACCGCCAGCACTGCGCTGCGCGACGCAGCCGCTCGATTTACCTGGGTGCTGGAGCAATCCAAAGGCATTTCCGCCGGCCAACTTCCCCCTCAGTTTGAACAACGGCTGGCCGCCATTGGCCAGCAACTGGCCGTGCAACGTGACAACCTGGCCCGTGTGTCCGTGATCACCGACCGGCAAGTCGCCGTGGTGGTTCCCCAGGCGGGCAGTGCCCAGTCGGCCACCTACGGCAATCCCCAAGCCGGCCCGGGCAAGGCGGGCGCGGTGGCGCGAATCTACCGTTCGGCAGGCTGAGTTTCTTGCACGTGCGTTGCCTGTACTTCGCAGGCGTGGGTATCCCGTCCCCGGCGACCTGCAGTTGTGGCGCGCGGCGGGCCAATTTCAATTGGAATAGTTTGCTATAAAAACAATAGCTTCCAGCGCTTGCCTATCAAGCGTTGGAAGCTATTTTTATTGCAAACTCTGTGGACTGGGTCAGTGGCTGCGCATTTTGGCGCGCAGGCGTGCGATGGACTGGCTGTGCAGTTGGCACACGCGCGATTCGGTCACGCCGAGCACGGCGGCAATTTCCTTGAGGTTCATGTCGTGCTCGTAGTACATGCCCATGATGTACTGCTCCCGCTCGGGCAGGCTCTTGATGGCGTTGACGAGTGAGGCCCTCAGGCGCTGGTCGCGCAGCAGCTCTGCCGGGTCCGCCCCGGCGTCGGCAACGTGGCGGTCCAAAAAACCGTCTTCGTCGTCCCCGCCATGGGTCATATCTTCCAGGTACACCAGTTGGGTGCCGCGCACTTTGCTCAGCAGGCTTTGGTACTCGGCCAGGCTCAGTTCCATCTCGGCGGCGATTTCTGATTCGAGCGGGCTGCGCCCCAGCTTTTGCTCCAGCCGGTGCAATGCGTGCTCAATGTCTTTCTGGCTTTTGCGCGAGCTGCGCGACATCCAGTCGCTCTCACGCAACTCGTCCAGCATGGCCCCGCGGATACGCTGGCTGGCGAAGGTTTCGAACTGCACTCCCTGGGCGGTTTCGTAGCGCGAGAGGGCTTCCGCCAGGCCCATCATGCCCACCTGGATCAGGTCGTCCAGCTCCACATTGGGAGGCAGCTTCGCAATCATGTGGTACGCAATCCGTCGAACCAGCGGAACATGCTGGCGGATCAGCGCATCACGATCGAGCTGGCCTTTGGCGGTGTACATCACAGATCAGTGGCTCCGGATGGGTTGTGCAGATACTTCTGAAAAACCCTTCAAACTGCCCGAGGACAAGGTGCCCAGCGGCCCGTTGATGGTGCCCGCGTTTTCCAGCAGTTGCAAGGCCAAGCATTGAACGTCGTGGGGGTTATTGGCTGAAACGGTGGTGGTGCGCACGCGCCCGCCCAGGTGGCGCTCTGCGCAGTCCTGCAAGGTTTGCAAGGCTCCCAGCACTTTGCGCCGTTCGGCCGGCGTATCGGTTTGCAGCACGGAAGCCACTGTGCAGGGCAACCCCGTGTGCGTGGCGATGTGCTTGAGGCTTTTGTAGCAAGAGAGCACCCCGGCCGATCCACCCTCCATCACCGCCAGCGGAATGGTGCTGGTATGGGTGAGCAACGGTGCCAGCAGGCCCGCAGGCGCGTGCAGCACCAGCATGCCGTAGGCGCGGAAATAGGGCTGCAGGCTCTGCAAAGGCGGTGTGCCCTCGCTGTAGGCCTGGCGTTGCAGCTGGAGCATGCCCCGGGCTGCGGGCAGCACCGCCACCGAGGTGACCGATGCGCTGGCATTCAGCCCATCGTTCCAGGGGGCTTGCAGCAGATGGCTGAGGCCGGGGGATTCATCGGTCTCCAGCGCTGTGCCGTCCAGCACCGCCACCGGGTATCCCAGGCGCTGCAGGTTGGCGCAGATCTGCCAGAGCATTTCCAGGCCGCTGGAGGCACGCTCCTGGCTGGCCACCGCCAGCACACGCAACTGCGCCTGGGGCGTAAAGCTGTTCAGGCCTGCGGCTTGGTGAAAACCGGTATCAAGCATCAACCAGTCCTTTCTCGCTCAGGGCCTCAGGCGCGTTCGAGAAGTAGTAGTTCAGCTCTACCGACTTGGGGTCGAAAGCGGATTTGACGGGTGCACGCATGGATGCGCTGATGAGCTTGTGCGCTTCGGCAGCTTCCCAGTCTTCGGGCACGCGCTGGCCGTTGGTCACACCGCGCAGCACCATCTGGTGGCGGATGAGGGCATCGATAGAGGGACCGAGCTTCACGGCTTCGTCCACCTTCGACAAGATGGCCTGCTGCGAGCCCGCGGTCTTGAACGAGGTCAGCACATCGTCCAGCGTGTCGCCGTGGCAGCCTGCATTGAGCACCAGCAGGCGGTTCACATGGGGCAGGTCCAGCACGTCCAGCATGCTGCGCTTGCGGGGGTCGCGCGGTGCCACGCCGGTGGTGTCGATCAACACCATCTTCTTGCCGCTGAGCAGACCCAGCAGGTCTTGCAGTGCGGCACGGTCATGGGCCAGGTGGGCCACGATGCCCAGCATGCGGCCATAGGTGCGCAGTTGTTCATGGGCACCCACGCGGTAGGTGTCCAGCGTGATCAGGCCCACGCTGCCAGGGCCATGCACGCGGGCGCACAGTGCAGCCAGCTTGGCCGTGGTGGTGGTCTTGCCCACACCGGTAGAGCCCACCAGGGCAAAGATGCCGCCTTGCTCGTACAGCGGTACGTCGTGTTCGTCGGTCTTGAGGTTGCGCTCCAGCACTTCCATCAGCCAGCGCACGGAGTCACCGGCGGACAGGTCTTCGGGCAGACGCTCCAGCACGGCGCGCGCCAGGGCGGGCGAGTAACCTGCGCGAATCATCTTCAGCATCAGGTTGGACTGGATGGGGTTTTGCTTGGCCTGCCCCAGCCATGCCATGGTGTTGAAGCGGTCTTCAATCATCTCCTTCATGGCGTGCAGCTCGTTCATCAGGCTTTGCTGCTGGGCCATGGAGATGGCGGCCGCTGCGGCGGGCTCGGCCTTGCGCCGTGGCGCGGGCTCGGGCAGGTCCATGGGGATGGAGCGCAGGGGGTTGTGGCGCACCACGGCCGGGGCAGCAGGGCGCTCGCGGGGGAAGTCACGGTCCTGGTCGCGGCTGCGCTCGGCAAAGGTGGGCGGCGTGGAGGGGCCGTTCATGGCTTCATGGCGGCGGCGCAGCATGCGCTCGCGCACGTAGTCCTGGAACGACAGCGTGCTCATTGCCAGCTGTTCGGTGTCTTCTTCCACCGGGTTGTGGCGGCTGGCGGGGGCCGCCATCTGTGTAGCACGGGGCGCTGCACGGTGGTTGTTCTTGCCGCCGAGCCGGTCGTCATCATGGGGGCGCGAATCCTGGAAGTCGCGGCCACCTTGTGGTGTGGGGCTGCCCGAGCCTTGGGCCGCGCTGTCCAGCGCAGACAGGGTGTCTTCAGCGGTTGCCACCACTTCCACACCGTTGGCGGTGGGCCGGTTGGACAGGATGAGGGTGCCCTCGCCAAAGGCCATGCGCGCCTTGGCCAATGCCTCGCGGGAGGTGGGGGCGGTAAAGCGTTTGATGTTCATGCTGATGCACCTCTGAGAATGGGCCCAATCCGGATGGTGTGGGTCTCGGGAATTTCACTGTGCGCAAGCACCTGCAGGCGGGGGGCGACACGGCGCACCAGGCGGGAGATGGCATTGCGAATTTGGTCTGGCACCAGCAGGCAGGCGGGCAAACCCATTTCTTCCTGCTTCAGGGCCACTTCGGCGGCCTTCTGGGTCAGGATGTCGGCCACACCGGGGTCCAGCGCGGGACCGGCGGCATTGCCCAAGGCCTGTACCAAGAGGCGTTCCAGCCCAGGCTCGATGGCGATGACGTTGAGTTCGCGGGTGGGGCCGTAGATCTGCTGGACGATGGCGGGCGACAGTGCAATGCGCACGCGCCGTGCCAGCTCCACAGGGTCGGACACCGTGCCAGCGTGCTCGGCCAGGGTTTCGATGATGGTGCGGATGTCGCGGATGTGCACAGACTCTTCCAGCAGCAGCTGGAGAACTTTCTGGAACGTTGCGATCGACACCATTTTCGGAACCACTTCTTCGATGAGCTTGGGGGCCAGCTTGCCTACGTGTTCCACCAGTTGCTGGGTTTCGGTGCGACTGAGGAGCTTGGCTGCCTGGACTTGCATCAAGTGTGACAAATGCGTCGCCATCACGGTTTCTGAATCAACGACGGTAAAACCCGCCATTTGTGCCGCTTCCTTTTGGCGATCGTCAATCCAGTGTGCTGGCAGGCCGAATGCAGGGTCGGTGGTGGGGGTGCCGATGAGGGGCGTGGTGATGCCGCCGGGGTTGATGGCCAGGAACATGCCGGGGAAGGCCTCGCCCTCGCCCACCACCACGCCGCGCAGAGTAATGCGGTAGGCGCTGGGCTTGAGTTCCAGGTTGTCGCGCACATGCACGGCAGGGGGCAGGAAGCCCACTTCCTGGGCAAACTTGCGGCGCACGCCCTTGATGCGGGTGAGCAGGTCGCCCTGGCGGTTCTTGTCCACCAGCGAGATCAAACGGTAGCCCAGTTCCAGGCCCAGCAGGTCGATGGGCTGCAGGTCGTCCCAGGTGGCTTCGCCATCAGTTGTGGGTGGTGCGGGTGGGGCCTCGGGTTCGGCGGGGGCTTGCTGGCGCTGGTACAGCGTCCACGCGCCATAGCCAAACGCGGTGCCAATCACCAGAAACACGATGTGGGGCATGCCGGGAATCAGCCCCAGCATGATCAGAATGCCGGCCGTCACGCCCAGCACGCGGGGCGACATGAACAGCTGCTGCACGATCTGGCGGCCCATGTCGTGCTCTTTGCCGACGCGCGACACCACCATGGCTGCGGCCACGGAAATCAGCAGGCCAGGAATCTGGGCAACCAGCGCATCACCGATGGCCAGCAGGATATAGCTGTCGGCGGCTTCCTTGGCCGTGAGGCCATGTTGCAGCACGCCAATGGTGAAGCCGCCCACGATGTTGATCAGCAAAATCAGGATACCGGCCACGGCATCGCCGCGCACGAACTTCGAGGCACCGTCCATGGAGCCGAAGAAGTTGGCTTCTTCTCCCACCTCAGCACGGCGGCGTTTGGCTTCTTTCTCGTCAATCAAGCCAGCGTTCAAGTCAGCGTCCACAGCCATCTGTTTGCCTGGCATCGCATCCAGGGTGAAGCGCGCTGACACTTCGGCAATACGCTCGGCACCCTTGGTCACCACGATGAAGTTGATGACCACCAGGATGGCAAACACGATCAGACCCACGGCAAAGTTGCCACCGATCAGAAAGTGGCCAAAGGCCTCAATCACTGCGCCTGCTGCGCCAGGGCCGGTGTGACCTTCCAGCAGCACCACGCGGGTGGAAGCCACGTTGAGCGACAGGCGCATCAGCGTGGTCAGCAGCAGCACCGATGGGAAGGCTGCGAAGTCCAGCGGCCGGATCATGTAGGCCGCGACCATCATCACCATCAGGGCAACGGCGATGTTGAGGGTGAAGAAAGTGTCCAGCAGCCATGCGGGGATGGGCAGCACCATCAACGCCAGAATGGCCACGACCAGCAGGGGGGCGGACATGCCTTGCAGAACCGAGGTGTTCTTGCCCGCCCACAATTTCAGGTAGTTGACGGAGGTGTTCATGCAGATTCACCTTTGGCCTGGGCCGAAAGCTTGTTGTGTGGATCGAGTTCTGGCGGTACGTACGGTTCGACCAGCTCGCCGGGCATGCGGCCCTGGCCGCGCATGGCTGCCTTGAGCCGGTAAACATAGGCCAGCACCTGGGCTACCGCGGTGTACAGGGTGGCCGGAATGGGTTGGTCCAGCCCGGCGTGCGCATACAAGGCGCGCGCCAGCATGGGCGACTGCAGCACCGGAATGTCGTGGCCCTTGGCCAAATCGCGAATGCGCATGGCCACCAGGTCGGTGCCGCGCGAAATCACCTGGGGGGCTGACATGGTGGCTTCGTCGTACTTGAGTGCCACGGCGTAGTGGGTGGGGTTCATCACCACAAAATCAGCCTTGGGCACAGCGCCCACGCTGGCACGGTCGGCCAGTTCGCGTTGCTTTTGGCGGATGCGGCCTTTGGTGTCGGGGTCGCCTTCGGCTTCCTTGTGTTCTTTCTTGACTTCTTCGTGGGACATCTTGAGGCCCGATTTGAAGAAGAAGGCCTGCAGCGGAATGTCGATCAGTGCGGCCAGAAAGACCACCAGCAGCAGCATGCTGACCCCGGTGGTGAGCCATTCGGCCATGGCGCGAATGGCGCTGGTGGAAGGTTGCAATACCAGCATCGCAATGCTCTCGATGCTGTTGCCCATGTACTTCCAGGCCACAAAAGCCAGGATGGACGTCATGAGCACCATCTTGGCCACGTTGGCCAGTTGCTGCTTCGCAAACAGGTTGGTGAAGCCCGTGATGGGGTTCAGGCGGTTGAATTGCGGCGTGATGGGCTTGGTACTGAAGATCCAGCCACCCGCACCAATGGCGCTGATGACGGCTGCCATGCTGGTCAGCACGGCAAACACCACGCTGGCGACCAGCCCCACCATGACCACGGCTTGCATGCGTTCGAGCATGCTGCCGGGCGTCATGACCGTGCGCGAGTCAAACACGAGTTGTTGGCTCAGGGCCTTTTGCAAGTGGTCCATGAGCGTAGGTGCCAGGACCAGAATGCTGGCAGCTCCTGCACCCAGGATGGCCAGGTGTGACAAGTCCTGCGAGCGCGCACCTTGGCCATCTTCGCGCGCTTTTTGTAGCTTGCGCTCCGTGGCGGGTAATTCTTTGTCTTGGCTGGAGTCCATGATGGCATGACGGCTGGGTCATGCCATTGTCGTAAGCAGCTCGGAAATCTAAAGGCGGAAAAGGGGCCGCTGGGGCCCCTTATTCAAGCATCGCAGAATGCTGCCGGGATCAGAATCCCAAACTCGCGAGAAGATCGTCCACCTGGGATTGATCGGTCACGATGTCCGGGGTGTTCTCGGGATCCACCACCGGCCCTTGCAGCTTGGCTGGCTCTGGCGTGGGTACGACGACCTGGGCATTTGCTGGAGCCGTCTGGATGAGCAGCTGCACCAGTTGATCTTCGATGGTTGCCGCCAGATTCACCACCCTGGCAATCACCTGGCCTGTCAGGTCATGGAAGTCCTGCGCCATCATGATTTCGGTCAGGTGAACGTCGGCTTCTTTCGTGACGCGTTCCACGTCTGTCAAAAAATTGAAGATTTCACCCTTGGCAACCGCGGCGACCGGGTCTTTGACCAATGAATCCACCACACGCCGGGTTTCCGAGGCGATGAAGTCGTGCTGGGCCTTGGCCAGTTCCACGCGGCTGAGCACTTTTTCGGCGGCTTCGCCGGTCAACCGCGCTATGTAGGAAAGGCGGCTCTGGGCATCGGGCAACTCACCCATGGAGCCCCGCAGTTTTTCCGCAAAGCCCAGTTCGTTCAGCGAATCGTGGAGCTGCCGGGTCAGCTGTCCGATCTTGTGATGGATGTCTGTTGCCGGCTCCGGTGGGGTGATTTCTGGCGTGTCCATGGCTTCACAGTCCCATTTTCTTGAGGATCAGCAGAACTTTTTCTTCCAGAGTGGCTTTGGTGAATGGCTTGACGATGTAGCCCGCAGCGCCCCCTTGGGCGGCGGCAACGATGTCTTCCTTGCGCGCCTCGGCGGTAACCATGAGTACCGGCAGGTGCTTGAGCTTGTCGTCTTTTTTGATTTCAGATAGCAGCTGAAAGCCGTTCATGTTCGGCATGTTGATGTCGGTGACGACAAAATCAAACTTGCTGTTACGCAGCTTGTTGAGCGCCGCGACACCATCTTCCGCCTCATCGGCATCTGCAAACCCGCTTTCCTTGAGCAGGTTGCGAACGATGCGGCGCATGGTGGAGAAGTCGTCAACGATAAGAAAGCGAAGGGCTGTGGTCACGTGGGACCCTTTCGGTCGAAATGTCTGATATTGTCAAGTGTGGCAGGTTTTGTGACAAGGCGTAACGTCTACCTGCCCTCCTCGGGATTTTCCTGCTTTTCCATCGACAGTTCAGTCGATGTTACGGTGGGAATCCCTTTTCCCATGAGTCTTTCTTCAGCCTCACGGGTTAATACCGTGATGGTAATGCGGCGGTTGGCGGCAGACCGGGGGTTGTCTGGTTCTAGCAGATCGCTGGCTGCGAGCCCCACGACCCGTCCCAGTTTGGCATCTGGCATGCCAGCCGCCACCAGTTCCCGGCGGGTGGCATTGGCCCGGTCGGAAGACAATTCCCAGTTGCTGTAGCCACGGTCGCTGTTGCTGTAGGGCACGGCATCGGTGTGGCCGGCAAGGCTCACGCGGTTTTCCACACCGTTGAGCGCCGCGCCAATTTCCCGAAGAATGTCGCGCATGTAAGGCTTCACCATCGCGCTGCCGCTGTCGAACATCGGGCGGTTTTGGTCGTCCACGATCTGAATTTGCAGGCCATCCGGCGTCACATCGATGCGAATTTGCGACTTGTATTCGTTCAGGCGCGGGTTTTCCGTGATCAGCGCGTCGATTTTGGCTTGTAGTGTCTTGATGCGCTGGGCATCTTGCTTGGCGCGCTCGGCTCTGGCGGTGTCAATGCTCTGGCGGCGCGCTTTCTCCGCGTCTGAATCAGAGCGTCGCACCTGCCCGTGCACTTTCGAAAGGTCGTTGCCCCCACCCGGGATGACGCTGGAGCTGTTGCCCGAACCATCTCCGCCAGTCATGGCCACTTTGAGCGGAGAGCTGAAATAGTCTGAAATGCCTTGCAGCTCACCCTTGGCGGTAGAGCCCAGCAGCCACATCAGCAGAAAGAAGGCCATCATGGCCGTCACAAAGTCGGCGTAGGCGATCTTCCACGCGCCGCCGTGGGCGGCATGGCCGCCCTTCTTGACGCGCTTGATGATGATGGGTTGAAGTTTCTTTTCTGCCACAGCGCAATCCGTTTACTTCTTGCCCTTCACGTGGCCTTCCAGCTCTGAGAACGTGGGGCGGTCTGTGGAGAACAGCACCTTGCGGCCAAACTCAATCGCTGTGGCCGGGTTGTAGCCCTGCATGCTGGCAAGCAACGTGGATTTGATGCACTGGAATTCCTTGGCGGCATCTTCGGTCTTTTGCTGCAGCAGGCCGCCCAGCGGCTCAACGAAGCCGTAGGCCAGCAAGATCCCCAGAAACGTGCCCACCAGCGCCGAGGCGATCATGCCGCCCAGTACCGAGGGGGGCTGCCCCACCGAGCCCATGGTGTTCACCACCCCCAGCACCGCAGCCACGATACCAAACGCAGGCAGAGCGCCGGCCAGGCGGGCAATGGCCGCCACCGGGGCATGGGCTTCTGCATGGTGGGTGTCGATTTCGGCGTCCATGAGCGCCTCGATCTCGTGCGAGTTCAGGTTGCCAGACACCATCATGCGCAGGTAGTCGGTAGTGAACTCGATCAGGTGGTGGTCATTGCCCACCACGGGGTACTTCTTGAAGATTTCGGATTCGTGGGGCGCTTCCACGTCTTTTTCAATCGCCATCAGGCCTTCTTTGCGGGCTTTTTGAAGGATCTCGTACAGCATCGCCAGCAGTTCCATGTAGCGTGCCTTGGTGTACTTGCTGCCCTTGAGCGCCTGCGGAATCGCCTTGAGCGTGGCCTTGAGCACCTTGGGCTGGTTGTTGACCACAAACGCGCCCAGGGCACTGCCCCCGATGGTGATCATCTCAAAGGGAAGGGCTTTCAGGATGACCTGGATATTCCCGCCGTGAACGATGTACACGCCGAAGATACAGACCATGCTGACGACGTAGCCGATGATGACGAACATAGGACGGAAGTGCGAGAGTGTGAAGCGGCGCTCTGAATGTAACTTAATGAATAACTGCTTAGTCGTGATGCGGGGGGGTCAACGTTTAATTCCTATGGATGTGGCTTTCCAAGCATTTGGATTTGCCGTGAGATTTTTTAGGGCGCTATTTTGGATGGGTCTATGGGGAGAAAAAATATTTCGCTCCCAGATGCTTGATGCCGTCTTCGGTAAGCGTACTTTTACTGGCAACGGCCCATAAATCAAAATGGTCTGGGCGGCCCAAGGTTCCGACACTGACGAATCCGGAGTTCAGCAACGTGCCACGGAGAACATCTTCGGTAAATCCGCAGCGGTGTGCCATATACAAGTTGCCTTGGGCCATGGGCAGGCGCCAGCCATACAAGATGTCTATGGGCGAAATGGGAATGCCCTGTCCCGTGTGGTAAGCAGGTTCCACTAACTTCCCCTGCGCCACAAGGCTGCAAACGGATTGCAGGTCCGGGCACGTAATGACAGCAAAACCATCAGGTTTCAACACACGCAAAAATTCGCTCAGTGCCAGCGGCACCTCATGAGCATATAGATGCTCAATGTTGTGGCTGGAAAAAATCGCATCTACGGATGAGTCAGGAACCCGGGACATGTCTGTCATGGTGCCCACGATATCCGGTTGCACGCTTTCGTCGATATCCAGACGCAGTTCAGTCCACTCATCCGTATTGAACCCACGAGTGGTATTGTTTTTTCGCTGTGCGCCGCAGCCTACATGTAGAAAAGTTTTCATGAATTTTCTCAGTCAAAAATGGCGTGAAACCACGCGTCCACATGGTGCTCGACAAGATAGTGTTGCTGCTGCCAATCATGTAGCGCTTGGCCTTGTGCGCGACGAAAGCCAGGGTCTTTAATCAGGCGGCGCAAGGCAGCGAGCCATGCGCCCTCGTCGTCAGGGACCCGCAGTACGGGTGGGTCCATGGTTTGATAGGGATATACGTCCGAGCACACCACCGGCCAGCCCATTGCTCCGTACTCCAGCAACCGAAGGTTGCTTTTGCACGCGTTGAACAGGTTGTTTTCTAGCGGCGCGATAGCGATGTCGAGGTCCAGGCTGGCCAGTTTGGCTGGATAGTCCTTGTAAGAGACGAAGCCGTGAAACTCTTTGATGTAAGGGCGTAGCTCGTCTGGGCACATGCCCATGAAAACCCAGTCCACCTCATCCGCCAGTGTTTGCACCACGCGCTCCACCAGACGAAGATCGCCCAGGTGCTGAGCGGCGCCAGCCCACCCAACGCGCAGCCGTTCGCGGGGCTGTGGTGTGCGCTGGAGGTGGCCCCAGTATTGCGGATCGAGCGCATTGGGCACGAGACGGATATCCCGGCAATACGGGGCATAGTAGTCGGCCAAGGGCTGGGTAGAAACGATCAGTCGGTCGCTCAACTCCAGCGCCTGCAATGTGCGGGTATGCCCCTCTCGCTGGCCGAAGACATGGTTGGGGTGCGATGCGGGCAAATCCGAAGTGAGATCGTCCATCAGTTGAATGATGAAAGCTTGAGGGTGCGTTTCTCGGATGGCGCGCAGATTGGCAATGTCCTGGTCTGAAATGGAGTGCTGTACCAGGATGCGGTCTGGTTTGAACCGCGCTACGTCCAGAGGGGTCAGGACCCGGCGGTCGGGTTTTCCCGACTTTGGGGGCGCCACCACGCAGGTCTCGGCCATGCTGCGCATTTGCAGTGCGTCTAGCGGTTCGATCACGCGGTACTGCCCCGACCCGCTGGAAATTGGCTGGGCCAGCACCCTGGGCCTGGTTCGGTAGTCCTGGCTCCAGCGGTTCGCCAGGTGCATGTCCAAGGTATAAGGTTTGCTACCTGAAAGATGCTTGCTGTAGATCGGATGCTGGCCTACGAAGGACAGCCATCGATTACGTAGTTGGTGCGCCTCTGCCATGGCTGCCTGCGAGAGAGCCAGTGCCTGCGCGGGGTCTCGGCGCACTGCATTCACAGTCATGCCGCCAGCGTGCAAAGCATTGGCCTGGGGCGCCCAGACCAGCCGCCACCCCGACTGCTGCAGACGGTAGCCCAAGTCGGTAACTGACTGAAAGATCGGCGTGCCAACTTCGTCCGGGGCACCTGCCGCTAACACGGCACTGCGGCGCGCCATCCAGCACGAGGCGTGCACGCCGACGACGTCCTGTGCCATTTGCAGTCGGTTGTGGAGTCCGCGCTCCGTCAGGCCCTGGCGTTCCCCCACGTAGTTTTGCAGCAGTGCACCCTCGCCTGCCACATGCGGGCCAGCCATCACCAGGGGGAAGCGATCCTTTTGCAGTACGAGCCGGGGGGCCGCGAGGGCCACCGACTCCTGCGTGAAAAACCGACGCAGCGCAGGCAGAGCCTGTGCGTCCAGCCATTCAATGTCGTCGTCGCACACAACCACCAGCTCGGTGTGGGCTGCGCGCAGCCCCAGGTTGATGCTGCGGGCGTGGTTGTATGCGCCGCCTCCTGTAGGCAGTAGGCGCAAAGGCAACGTGTTGGCATGGGGCCAGCTCTGCACGAATTGCTGCATCGACGGCAGATCATCGTCTTGCACCAGCAGCAGCGCTTCTTCGAAAACGCCAGTCGGGTAATAGCGGATACAAGACTGCAACAGTGCCCGCAGATAGCCCTGCTGCTTGCCTGTCGGAATGATCAACGACAGCGCCGTTCCAGGGTCGGGATATTGAACCGTCCAGCATCCGAGCATGCTGCTGGCGATCAGCTCCGTGCCGGGGTACAGCTGTTGCAACTCCTCCTGGGCGACGCAGAACTCCTGCGCCTCCTGTTGGGTCGTCAGCTGGGGAGCGGAATGGGACAGCACCTGATCCACGTAATGCACACTAGCAGCTCCGTTGATGGCACTGCTGCGCAGTGCTAGACGGTAGGCCGATGCGAAGCGGGCTGGATCTGGCAACTTCATCCAGTCAGCACAGCGCACCGCCACGACGCCGCCGAGGTAGTTGGTTCCACGCAGCCATTCTAGGTTGGTGCCGCCCGTGAAGTGCGGCAAGTGCTTGTCCGCTGACAGGGCCACGTCGTGCGCCGCGTAAACCATGCGAGCACCGTTATGGTGGTGGGCACAGGCCAATAGTTCTATCAGCGTGTACGGCTCCAGCCGGGTGCCGGCATCCAGCAGGATGACCCATTCATCACCATCGTAGTTTGGCATCGTTGAAGGCCTGGCTTCGCCCGGCCCCATCCACTGCACGTCACTTCCCAACTCCTCTGGAGTAAAGGGTGCTGCCATATCGGCATGGATAACGATACGTCGAGGGGGCAGCCAGCTCTTGCCCAGTTCGTCCATGGTGTCGGCCAAGGTGCTCTGATCGCGGCCATGACTGAAGAGGTGCACTGTGGGTGGCCGCACTTTGCCGGAGTTAACGAGTTCGGCGCAAATGTCGCTGTAAATCTCGGTAGGAGCGGCCTTGACTTTCCAAGCCTCATATGACTTGCAGAGCTGGTCAGTGGCTTGTGCATCAGCACGGGCGGCGCGGCCCTCAGGCGTCGAGGGCAGCAGATCTTCCAGCGTGTGTAGCTGGTGCGCGCTCCACACCAGCTGCGGGGGCAGTACAGCGGCTGCCGCCTGCGTGGTTTCAATCAGGCGGTGCAGCAAAGTGGGCGCGTCCTGCATGAGTGCACACAGCGTCTCCCGCAATGCCTGCGGGCTGTAGTCCCGCGAATCCAGGGGCGTCTGCGGCGTATTCAGGCTCGTACCCCAGGTCTCCAGCGGGTGCTGGGGCAGATTCTGGAGTTGGTGGTCGTTGGCGACATACACCACCTGGCATCCCAAGATGCGAGCCTCCGTGACTATGCTGCCCGCCGCATAGGCAAATAGCACCTCTGCTTCGGCCAGCAACCGCCAGCGCTCCTTAGCGCCCATCCGCTGTTGGGCGAAGGGCGACACGTCTGTCAGGGCCTCGTGTTCAGGCCGCAGTTTGAATTGCGGGCCGGGCAGATGCCCAGAATACACGAGTGAACCTGTGCGCTGCACTGTATCCGGCTCACGATCAAGCAGCGCTGTGTCAAACCAGGGCAGGCTGGCCTTGAGGGTGTAGCGCTCAGTGGTGGTGGCAAGGGCCCCGGGCATGCTGAAGTGCAGCCGCGCACACGCGTCCGCAGAGCCGTCGTTTTGCAGTGCGGGTTCGAAGCGCACTTGCAGGCCTGGCAGCATGGGGTCGCCGCCTGCCTGCAGCTGGATGGAAATCGGCGTCAGCCCCGCCATGTGGTGCGCAGCCATTGTCTGGGGCGTGAGGATGGGCGTCCACCACATGCCGTACACCGTGGGAGCAGAAGCCAGGTAAGCGGGGTAGCCCGCCCGGTTGAGCTGGTGGCACAGCATATGAAGCTGCGCCGTGAAGGTCGAGCCCTCATCCAGCCCCTGTGGGGCGTGGATGTAATAAGGCGAGGGATGGGCGGACGAAGACTGTGGCATGTGGCGTTTGTGGAGTGTTTGTGGCCGCCCGGGCATCAGCCCTGCAGCAGCTTCAGCACACTCTGGGGCTGCTGGTTGGCCTGGGCAATCATCGCGGTGCCGGCCTGCTGCAGGATCTGTGTGCGGCTCAGGTTGGCGGTTTCTGCGGCGAAGTCCGCGTCCATGATGCGGCCACGGGCGGCGGACTGGTTCTCGCTGGCCGTGCGCAGGTAGCTGATGGTGTTTTCAAACCGGCTTTGCAGGGCGCCTAAGGAGGCACGGCGGTCATTCACCGCGGAAATTGCATTGTCCAGGGCGCCGATGATGGCGGTGTTGTCGGCTGCAACTGCGGTATCCAGGCTAGACGCTGGAGCTGCTGTCCCGCCGGCGCCCATGACGTTGGTGAAATCAGTGATACCGCTCAAGCTGATATCGCCGGATGCAATGGTGATCTGGTTCTCTGCACCAGCATTGGCTCCGACCTGGAATACATAATTAGCATTCGTGTTCAGGATCTTCTCACCGTTGAACTGGGTGGCATCAAGCATGCGGCCGAGTTCCTTGCCCAATTGGTCATATTCGTTCTTCAGCTTGGCGATATCGCCCGAGCCATTGGTGGCATTGGAGGCCTGCACTGCAAGTTCGCGCATGCGTTGCAGCATATCGTTCATGCCCGACAGGCCGCCCTCGGCCACCTGCGCCAGGGAGATGGCGTCGCCGGCGTTGCGCACGGCCACGTTCATGCCGCGCACCTGGGTGTTCATGCGGTCGGCAATGGCCAGGCCGGCAGCGTCGTCCTTGGCGCTGTTGATGCGCAGGCCCGATGACAGGCGCTGCATGGTGGTGCTCAGGCTCGCACTGTTGGCGGCGGTGTTGCGCTGGGCGTTGAGAGAAGCAACGTTGGTGTTGATGGTCATGGACATGGAGGGGCTCCTTCAATTTCGAAGAAATAGCTTTCCACTCGGATACATGCGATCAGTCGGCTGCGACCGTGCCTCATGACTTGCCGGGTGTTAAGGGCAATTCTGGCGGGCTCGCTGCAAAAAAAAGCCCCGATGAACGGGGCTTTTACTGGCTTTTACTGGCTTTTTTGGGGTGGTCAGCTCTTATTCCATTGGCTGATTTGTGATGTCATGAAGGAGTTGAGCGAACCCATGCTTCCCAGCTTTGCATCCAGGGCCTGGTATTGCTTGAGCATATTTTTCTGGCGTTGCTCCAGGCGTAGGCTCATTGTTTCTTGCTCACTTTGGTTGCGTTTCTTGGCGGCTTCCAGGGCCTTGCTGCGGCCGGTGATGTTGCCTTCGACACCGTTGGCACCAAATACGAAGTCGCGCATGCGCGTCACAAGGCCGTCAGTGGCTGCATTGCCGGTGCTGGCGGTCAGGGTCTGCTCCAGCTTTGGCAGATCGTTCAGTGCGGCATCCAGCTTGCCTGCGTTGATGCTCAGCGAACCATCGCGTTGCAACTCCAGCCCCACATTGGTGAAGTAGGTACCAGTGGCATCGGGCCGTCCAAGCAAGCCGCGCAATGCATTTTGTAGCCCGGTGGCCGTGCTGTCACCTTGCAGGGGCTGTGCTGTCTTGCTGCTCTGGTCGTAGCGTGTCAGATCGGCGAGCAGGGTGTTGATTTTGTTGTAGGCCTGCTGAAAGGCCTCAACTTTGTCGCGCACAGCCTTTTTGTCGGCACTGACGGTGACTTCCACCGGAGTGGTGGTGGTTTTGAGCAGATTGAGCGTGACGCCTGGCACCACATCGGCCACGGTGTTGGTGGCTGATGTGGCCTCAATACCATTGATGGTGAAAGTGGCGTCACTGGCCTTCACCGTGCGCGACATGATTCCCGCCTGCGCTGCGGAAACGGATGCCTGGTCATAGACCAGCTTGTTCAGGGCGCTGCCCGGCGCGGGGGGCGCAGGGGGGGTGCCATCGTCGAGTACGGACATAGAAAACCCGTTTTCCTGTCCCGTTTTGGTGCCGCGCACCAGCAATTGGTCGCCGTTGGTGCCTTTTACCACCACGGCCGAAACCCCGGCGTTCGCACCGTTGATCTTGCCGGCAACGTCGGCCAGCGTATCGGTGGCTGCGATCGAGATATCCACCTTTGCTCCTGCGGCCGTGAAGCCGGTGCCGACTGCGTCCCAACGCCCTGTTTGCAGGCTGAGTGTTCCTGCGGATCCCATCACGGCGCCGCTTGCGAAGCTGCCAGACGCCAAAGACTGGCTGCTGGCCAGCGCCGTGACCTGAAGGGAAAAGTTGCCAGCCACGGCTGCCGTGGACACCGAGCCGGTGACGGCATCCTTGTCGGTGGTGGCGAACTGCTTGCTCTGCCAAACGGACGAACTCATCAGGCCGTTGGCTGCGTCGTACAGCGCCGACAGGGCGGATTTGACTTGGCCGTAGGAGGAAATCTTGGTATCGAGGCTGCTGGCACTGGTTTGCAGCAGCTGCAGCGGGCGCTTTTCCACGGCCATCATCTGGCTGACGATGGTATTGACATCCAGGCCGCTACCGATGCCGGGAGATGAAATAGAGGCCATGTTTCGCTCCTGTGCCAGGTGAAGTGGTTTGCCGACGGGCTTTGTGGGCCCATCTTACGCCGCGCTATTTGCGTTGAAAAGTGAAAAAAGCCGGGTGCTTGTGGTCCCCCGGCTTGGTTCTCAGGCCTGCCTTGCAGGGCTTGCCATCAGCGCAGCAGGGCCAGCACTTGCTGTGGCGCTTGGTTGGCCTGGGCAATCATCGCGGTGCCGGCCTGCTGCAGGACCTGTGTGCGGCTCAGGTTGGCGGTTTCTGCGGCGAAGTCCGCATCCATGATGCGGCCACGGGCGGCGGACTGGTTCTCGCTGGCCGTGCGCAGGTAGCTGATGGTGTTTTCAAACCGGCTTTGCAGGGCGCCTAAGGAGGCACGGCGGTCATTCACCGCGGAAATTGCATTGTCCAGGGCGCCGATGATGGCGGTGTTGTCGGCTGCAACTGCGGTATCCAGGCTAGACGCTGGAGCTGCTGTCCCGCCGGCGCCCATGACGTTGGTGAAATCAGTGATACCGCTCAAGCTGATATCGCCGGATGCAATGGTGATCTGGTTCTCTGCACCAGCATTGGCTCCGACCTGGAATACATAATTAGCATTCGTGTTCAGGATCTTCTCACCGTTGAACTGGGTGGCATCAAGCATGCGGCCGAGTTCCTTGCCCAATTGGTCATATTCGTTCTTCAGCTTGGCGATATCGCCCGAGCCATTGGTGGCATTGGAGGCCTGCACTGCAAGTTCGCGCATGCGTTGCAGCATATCGTTCATGCCCGACAGGCCGCCCTCGGCCACCTGCGCCAGGGAGATGGCGTCGCCGGCGTTGCGCACGGCCACGTTCATGCCGCGCACCTGGGTGTTCATGCGGTCGGCAATGGCCAGGCCGGCAGCGTCGTCCTTGGCGCTGTTGATGCGCAGGCCCGATGACAGGCGCTGCATGGTGGTGCTCAGGCTCGCACTGTTGGCGGCGGTGTTGCGCTGGGCGTTGAGAGAAGCAACGTTGGTGTTGATGGTCATGGCCATGGGGAAAGCTCCTTGGAGGAAAGTTTAGCTCTTATCCAGTGCCAGTTGTGCCCTATGCGCATCTGGCAACGAGTCACTCGATGCTCGTTGATGGAGTTTTCGGGTGCTGGGCGGGAAACTTTAGGGTGATCAGATCAAAAAGGCCGGACATGGCAGCGCTTTGGCTGCTTGTTCGTGAGATGGCATGGCCGCTCAAGCGTGGAGAATCGGGTCGGTTTGGGCATGTTTTGTACGATTCAAGCGGACGTGGGCGCTGTGGATAAGGACGGGCTGCAAGGCGTAAAAAGCAGCAACAGCTGCGCGATCGCGAATATTTGCGCCGTCGACCGCCTGAATCCACAGATGTACACGGAGCGTTGAATCGTGCCAATGCCTTTTTGCTGTCAGAGTGCTTATTTGCGATCGGAGTCTTAATTTGGGGCGGTACTTGCCGATAACTGGCTCAGCACACCAAGAAATGGAAGGTTTTCACATGTACTCCCATCCCAGCGCCAGAGCATCTGCTGCTTACCGGCAGGTGGACTTGAATTCCCAGGTCATGAGCGCCTCGCCCCACCAGTTGATCGGGCTTCTGTTCACGGAACTGCGAACCTGTCTCCTTGTTGCGAAGGATGCCATCGTGCGTAAAGATGTGACTGCCAAGGTGCGCTTTATCAGCAAGGCTGCTCGCTTGCTGGACGAGGGCCTGATTTCCGGCTTGGATATGCAGGCCGGGGGTGCGCTGGCAGAGAATTTGCACAAACTGTATTCGTACTGCCTTGTGCGTCTCACCCAGGCCAACGCACAGAATGATGCGACCGCGATAGATGAAGTGCTCAATGCGCTACAGCCCGTGATGGACGGATGGAGCGAGATTGGAAACCAGGTGCACACATGAGTCGGAACATGCCAACAATCATTGATAAAACTGGGCCTGAAATGCTGATGGACTACTACAAAGCCATCGAAGACAGCAGCGCAAAAATGTTGGAAGCTGCGAAACTGAAGGATTGGGATGGTGTGGTGCGCTATGAGGGCGCCTGTGCCGTGCTGATCGAGCAGCTGCGTTTCAAGTCGCAGGAGCACGAGTTGCTGCCTGAGCAACGCCGTGAGAAAACCCGCATCATGCAGCGTATTTTGCGCAACGATGCCCAGATTCGTTGCCTTGCTGAGCCTTGGCTTGCCCAGTTTGAGCACTTGTTTGAGGGGCAGCCTCAAATGATGCATTGACGCATCCCCCCTGTGGCGGGGGGATGTGATCTCCAAATAAAAAAGCGCTTGCATTGCAAGCGCTTTTTTATTTGTGCTGCGACGAGAGGGCGGAACTTATCTTGTCAGACCTGCATGTTCATGATGTCTGTATAGGCTTGCACCATGCGATTGCGCACATGCAGAGTCGCTTGGAAGCCAACTTGGGCTTTCTGAATCGCGACCATAGTTTCCTCCAGGCTCACGGAGGGGTTTTCCATCTGGACTTCTCTTTGAAGAGCGGAAGAGTGATTCTGCGCTGCGCTCACCGACTGTAGCGCTCCCTTCAGCGCGCTGGAGAAGCCAGCTTCGTTACCCTCTGACTGCGGCATGGCAGCGCGGCGCGCCAGGCCGGCGCCCGACAAGGGGGCGGTGGAACTGGAGATGCGAAGGTCCATGGCAGTGTCCGTAAAGGGATTGAGGTACGCTGTGATCCTATCGAGGGCGTAGCGAGCCATCCTGTGAAATAGATGGACAAATGCGCGGCTTATCTGGTCAACATGGTGTGGCGCTCCCCCCAATAATCGACCCAACGCTAGGTCTCTGCCGAGCCTCTCACATTGGAAAGCAAGATGTCTGCTGTTGCTGAAGTCCCTGTTACACCTCCTCCTGCGAGCCCCAATTGGCTGCAGCGGTTGTCTGCGCTGGACCGTAGTCAGCGCATGCGCCTGGGTGCTGGCATCGCGTTGTTGGTGGTTGCTGCGGTTGCAGCCATGGTGATGGGCCGTCAGCCTGACTACAAAGTACTTTTCTCCAACCTGAGCGATAAGGATGGTGGAGCCATCGTTGCCCAGTTGTCGCAAATGAACGTGCCTTACAAGCACGCGGATGGGGGCGGGGCAATCCTCATCCCCGCCGAGAGGGTGCACGATGTGCGACTGCGGCTTGCTACGCAGGGCTTACCCCGTGGTTCGGTGACCGGATTTGAGTTGATGGAGACAAACCGGTTTGGGATGACGCAGTTTCAGGAACGGCTCAACTTTCAACGCGGGCTGGAGGGTGAATTGACGCGCTCCATCCAGGCGCTGTCATCAGTGCAGGGGGCGCGGGTGCATCTGGCGCTGCCCAATCAGAACGGTTTTTTCCGGGAGCAGCAAAAACCATCGGCATCGGTTTTGGTGAGTTTGCATCCGGGGCGCATACTGGATCGAGCCCAGTTGGCAGGCATTGTTCACCTGGTTGCCTCCAGCGTCCCAGAGCTTGCCCCTTCGGCGGTCAGTGTGCTGGACGACACAGGCAAGCTGTTGTCGCAGTCTCCCGATGCTGCGGGGGAAGAAGGCATTAATGCTCAACAGCTGTTGTACGTGCAGCAGATCGAGCAGCAGTACGCTCGCCGCATCATGGAGATTTTGGAGCCTGTGGTTGGGCGCAACAATGTCAAGGCCCAGGTCAGCGCAGAGCTGGACTTCAGCCGAACAGAATCGACTTCAGAGCAATTCCGCCCCAACCAGACCCCAGACTCTGGCGCCATTCGTAGCCAGCAGGTGCTTGAGAGCAGCGGTACTGCCAATAAAACTGCAACGGGTGTGCCTGGCGCTGTGGCCAATCAGCCGCCCGCTCCGTCTGCTGCGCCTGTCAATGGAGCCAATCCGGCGCCCACAGCGGGTGGGCAACAGGGGGCCGGGGAAAGCACCAGCAAGCGCGAGTCCACCACCAACTACGAAGTGGACAAGACGGTGAAGGTGACCCGTGGTAATAACTGGGCCATCAAGCGCCTGAGTGCTGCTGTGGTTGTCAACTATCAAGCCCTGGCCGAGGAGAAAGGTGGCGCATCACCCAAGCCGCTTACCCCTGAGCAGATCGAACAGATGACCGGTTTGGTGCGTGAAACCATTGGCTTCAACAAGGAGCGTGGAGATTCCGTGAATCTGATGAATACGCCTTTCCTGAGTTCTGAGACTCCAGCACCTGCTGTACCACTGTGGAAGCAGCCTGAGACGATTGAGTTGGCTAAAACCTTTGCTTGGCCTTTGGGGGCCGTGTTGTTTGCCGCTTTGGTTCTGCTGGGATTGGTAAGGCCTGCACTGAAGGGCACGGCCAAACCTGCTGAAGCAGTTCCTGTGGCCGGTGGTCAGCTCAGCGCGCTGGAAGCGGATGAGCCAGATCGGCCTGCACTCCCTGCTCCCACCAAGAAGGATGAGGTTGTGGAGGTCACGCCAGAGCAACTCCGGCTGGAAGAGGCTCGGGTATTGGCCAAGGCCAATCCGGTGGCTGTGGCTAATATCCTGAAAACTTGGGTGCACGGCGATGCCGCTTGATGCACTCGTGACTGAATGGATGATGTCTCATGGATGAAGAAGGTCTGAACGACGCGGCGATTCTGCTGATGTCTCTTGGGGAAGAGGAGGCTGCGGAAGTATTCAAGCATCTTTCGCCTAAAGAAGTGCAGAAGCTCGGAGAGACTATCGCGCGCATGAAGTCGGTCTCGCGCGAGAAGGTTGACCGCGTGATTAACCGTTTCTCTGACGCTGCTTCTGCGCAGAGCCTCTTGGTTTCTGACACGGGCGATTACGTTCGTTCTGTGCTCCGCCGTGCCCTTGGGGATGACAAGGCATCGTTGTTGATTGACCGAATCCTGCAAGGTGGAGATGTTTCAGGTATTGAAAGCCTGAAGTGGATGGACCCGTTGTCGGTGGCAGAGTTGCTGCGCAATGAGCACCCACAGATCGTTGCCGCCATTCTTGTACATCTTGATTCCGAGCAGGCCGCAGGCATCCTGCAGCAGTTGTCGGACCGTCAGCGCAGTGAAGTGTTGCTGCGGGTGGCGACGCTGGAAGGTATTCAGCCAACGGCTTTGAAAGATCTGAACGAAGTGCTGTTCAAAGTGCTTGCGGGCGGAGACAAGATCCGCAAGAGCTCTTTGGGCGGTGTCAAGGCGGCCGCAGAAATCATCAATTTGCTGGGCGGCAACATGGATGCTGTGGTGCTCGAGTCCATCCGTGGTTACGACCCCGACCTGGCCCAGAAGATCATGGACAAGATGTTTGTCTTCGAGGACATCCTCAAGCTGGACGACAAATCCATCCAGGTCGTGCTCAAGGAAGTCGCTTCCGAAACCCTTATTGTTGCGCTCAAGGGCGCAGTACCGGAGTTGCGCGAAAAATTCCTCTCCAATATGTCTTCCCGCGCTGCCGAGGCCCTACGTGAGGATCTCGAGTCGCGTGGCCCCATGCGTCTATCGGAAGTGGAAGCGCAGCAGAAGGAAATTCTCAAGACCGTGCGTCGTCTGTCGGACGAAGGCCAGATTGTGATTGCTGGTGGTGGTGATGATGCCTTCGTCTAATCATCGACATTACTCACGCTTCATCCCCAGTGAGGAGGTGGGCGCTGTCACGCAATGGAAGTTCGGTGCGGTGGATGGCTCCGACCTGCTGCCACCGGAGCCTGAGCCAGAACCCGTGGCCTTGCCCGAAGAGCCGGTGTTTGATGAGGCGGCGCAGTTGGCCTTGGTTCAACAAGCCTGCGACGACGCTTACGCCAAGGGCTTTGCTCAGGGCCAGGCTGAGACTGCTCTGGAGTGGCAGCGTCGCATGGACGACTATGTTGCCCAGCAAGGCCAGGAATTGGCCCAAAGTCTGCTGTCTGTATCAAGGTCCATGGAGTCCTCCATGGCTGGCATGCAGCAGCAAATGGCTCAGGATGTGTTGGCTCTTGCGTGCGATATTGCTCGTCAGGTCGTTCGGCAGGAGCTCTCTTGCAACCCGCAGGTTCTTTTGCCTGCGGTGCGAGAGGCTGTTTCCATGCTGATTGCAGAAGGTCGCCCTGCCGTGGTGCGGCTCAATCCTGCAGACTTGGCTGCAGTTCAGCAGCCCTTGCAAGCTATGACCGAAAGCGCCTCCGTTCAGTGGCTCCCCGATGCCGCAGTTCCATCGGGAGACTGCTTGGTTGAGTCTGGCGGAACAGTGGTGGATGCATCGGTATCCAAGCGTTGGGAGAGGGCTGTAGCGGCGCTGGGGTTGCAGAGCCCCTGGCAAGAGGCAAAACAAGAGGCCGATAGCCATGGCAATTGAGCCTGCTTCTTCCTGGGAGCGTTTCATGAGTGATGCTCGTGAGCGTGTCCGTGCCGGCGTGCCTCTGGAGACACGCGGGACCTTGACGCGCCTGACGGGCTTGGTATTGGAGGCGGCAGGAATTCGGGTACCCGTGGGCTCGCAGTGCATGGTTCAGATGCCTGGACATACCCCAGTGCTGGCAGAGGTCGTAGGTTTCTCTGCCGACAAGGCATTTTTGATGCCCGCTGGCGACATTCATGGTCTGTCCAGTGGCGCCAGCGTGACGCCTGCCGCGCCCTACATTCCGCCCCCTCGACTAGGGGAGGTCGCCAAGCCTGTAGCACGCGCAGGTGTCTTGCGCTTACCGATGGGCGATGGGTTGCTGGGCCGTGTGGTGGATGCACAGGGGCTTCCGCTGGATCATGGGGGGCCCGTGCAGGATGTGGTGGCGGAACCCATGGATCGTCGTCAGATCAATGCCATGGATCGGGATCCTGTACGGGAGCCTTTGGATACTGGCGTTCGTGCGATCAACGCGTTGTTGACGGTTGGGCGTGGTCAACGTCTGGGGCTGTTCGCGGGCTCTGGGGTTGGCAAGAGCGTATTGCTTGGAATGATGGCCCGTTACACCCGTGCGGATGTGATCGTGGTGGGACTCATTGGCGAGCGGGGGCGCGAGGTCAAGGAGTTTGTCGAAGATATTTTGGGTGAAGATGGTCGTGCCCGCTCTGTCGTGGTTGCTGCCCCCGCTGATGCGCCACCTCTGCTGCGCATGCAAGGAGCAGCCTATGCCACTGCGGTGGCTGAGCATTTCAGGGACAAAGGCAAGCATGTGCTGCTGCTGATGGATTCGCTGACCCGCTACGCCATGGCGCAGCGAGAAATTGCGCTGGCCATTGGTGAGCCGCCAGCCACCAAAGGCTATCCCCCATCTTGTTTTGCGAAGTTGCCTCAATTGGTCGAGCGCAGTGGCAATGGATTGCATGGAGTGGGATCAATTACAGCGTTTTATACCGTGCTGTCTGAAGGTGACGACCAGCAAGATCCGATTGCAGACGCAGCGCGCGCCATTCTCGATGGACACATTGTTTTATCCAGGGCGCTCGCGGAGTCAGGTCATTTCCCGGCGATTGATATCGAGCAGTCGGCATCCCGTGTGATGCACAACGTGGTGTCGCGTGAGCATTTCGATCTAGCGCGTCGCTTTCGTGCTGTCTACTCCCGCTATCAGAAAAGTCGTGATCTGGTGCAAGTGGGGGCCTACATGAGCGGCTCTGACCCTGCATTGGACGAAGCCATACGCTTGCAGCCGCAGATGGCAGCGTGCCTGCAGCAAGACATGTTTGACGCTGCTTCTATGGATCAGAGTATTGCGGCCATGGCGGCAGTACTTGAGAGTTAGCTTTCATAAAGAGATACGCGATGTCTGTGCTGAAAGCGTTGATGGTTGCCGTGAGTGTTGCGGAGCGCAAGCGCGATGATGCGCGCCAAGTTCTCCAAAACGCACAAGCTGCGTGTCAGGCCGCGCAGGGACAGCTGTCTCAGTTGGAAGGCTATGCAGAAGAAATACAAGAGCGTTGGGGTGCGAAAGAGGGCGCGAGCTTTAAGCCGGAGGTGATGTATCACCATCACCAATTCATGGGGCGACTTGGGCACGCAGCTGGATTGCAGTCTGGTGTGGTGGCAGACCATATGCAGCGCATCGAGGCCGCTTCACGCCAAGTGCTGGCCGCCGAATTGCGGCTGGCGAGCCTGCGAAAAGTGTTGGCAGCGCGTCGCAAAGAGATCGAACTGCAGCAAGCGCGGCGTGACCAGAAGCAAACGGACGAGCGCGCGGCGATCAAGTACCACAGTAATGCGATTGGACTTTCGGGTCAGGAGGGTTGAAATGGAACAGTCTCGAGTTGGAAGCTCTCACTCACCACAAGGGGGGAGCGCGCCAGTGCGTGGGAAGACGATGGCCAAACCTTCCGACGAAGCGGCTCAAGAGGCCGCCGGACAAGGGGGTTTTTTGGCGCTGATGGCTGCACTGGAGCAAAGCCCAGAAGCTGATGAACGCTTGGATCTCCAGCCGGAGGACGCTGGCTTAGTGGCTATTCAGGGAACAGACCCTGGGATGCTTATGCAAATGCAAGGAGTAGCGGCAAGTAGCCTTTTGGGCGCTCGGTCACTGTCTACAGAAGGTGGGGGTGCAGGGCTTTCTTGGAATATGGATCTTCCAGATGGCGGTTTGGTTGCTCAAACCACTGCGCTGGACAGGCTTGGCGATGTCAAGGACGGGGACCTCGCTGCATCTGCTCTTAGCCTGGGGAGGCCCGTCGGCACTCGTGCAACTGCGGCGTTGGCGCAGCGGGGTGAGCCTTTGAGTGCAGGTGCAAGCATGCTGCTGACCAAAGGGTTGTCAAGTGACCTTGCCAAAACTCTCGCAAGTGCTGCAGATGGCTTGTCTGTTGCCTTGGCTACTTCATCTGTGGCTTCACTGCGAGAGGCGGGAGGGCTTTCGGCTGTTGGGGTGCACGCAGCGGGTAGTTCTCCCACGTTCTTGGGATTGATGGAAGGAGAGGACACTTCCGTCCTGAACGGACAGGTTCTTCCTCTGGTACCTGAACGTGGGAGCGAACCCGCGCGGCTGTCGGACTTGGGTAACACCGGCGCTGGTAATGAAGGCGCTCAGGATGGAGCTCAAGTTGAGGTTCCGTTACCTGCCGGGGAGGCAGCTTCCTTTGACGCGATGGCTCCCTTTGCCGCAGAGGATGCGCTAGCAGAGCAAGTCACATATTGGGTGAACCAGAAGGTGCAGAGCGCAGAAATGACGGTTTCCAGGGATGGGCAGCCTGTAGAAGTCTCCGTTACGCTCTCGGGCAACGAGGCCCAGGTCGCGTTCCGCAGCGACCAGGAGCAGACAAGGCAGCTGCTGGATGCCAGCATGGCGCAATTGAGTGAGATGTTGCGCGGGCAGGGTTTAGTACTGTCAGGTGCAAGCGTGGGCACGTCTGCACGTGATGGACGCTCCAGTGGTGAGCCGTCTCAGGGGCATCCCCCAAAGGCGGGGCAGACCACGGTGGTTGCTGCTGAAGGTATTTCTGTGCGAGCAAATCACATCCAAACTGGGCGCGGTGCGATTGATGTCTTTGTGTGAGGGCTTTCCGTGTCTCGCCCAGACCTGCGAGTCATGGGCAGATGAGGTGTGATACAGCCATGTGTTTGGGCTTTTATTCTGGCTATTATCGGTCGCCTGATCATCCGACAATTTAAGTGAGTAGCCTGCCACCGTCACAACGTGCATGGTTGGCTCACCCCACACAGCAAGGAATCGACCCGTGTCTGCCAACGCCCCAGCCGCTCCGGCCAAGGAGAAACCCAAAAGCAAGAAGATGATGATCATCATCATCGTGGTGGTTGCCTTGCTTGTGGTGGCAGGTGGCGCTGCCGCCTGGTTGTTGTCTAGCCGCTCTCACCCGAAGGACGAGGAGGTCGAGGAGCCTGTTGCGGCCAAAGAGAGTGCTAAAACGCCCCCGACGTTTCTTCCCATTGAGAATATGGTGGTTAACCTGGCTGACCCAGGGGGGGAACGGTTTGCGCAGATTGGTATCACCCTGGAGGTGGCTGATGCCAAAACTGCGGATTTGGTCAAGCAATACATGCCCTCTATTCGCAGCGGCATCTTGATGCTGGTATCCCAACGCACTTCTGAGGAGCTGCTTCAACGAGAGGGTAAGGAAAAGCTCGCACGTGACATTCATCGAGAAGTGTCCAAACCGTTGGGGTTTAATGTGCCCATTCCCAAGAAGCGTACTCCTGGGGATTCCGAGGATGAAGAAGCGGAGGATCGCGCTGCCCGTATCCGGGCGGAGAAGAATCCTGTGAAACGTGTGCTTTTTTCGAACTTCATCATTCAGTGACACGCCTAGGAGTCATGTATGAGTGATTCATTTCTGTCGCAAGAAGAAGTTGATGCCCTTCTTGAAGGTGTCACTGGTGAAAGCCAGAAGTCCGTAGAAGAAGTTGCAGAGGCTGGATCTGTTCGAAATTACGACATTTCCAGTCAAGAACGTATCGTTCGTGGGCGTATGCCCACGATGGAAATCGTAAACGAACGCTTTGCGCGTAATTTTCGTATTGGGCTTTTCAACTTCATCCGCAGGAGTCCTGAAATTTCCGTCGGAACGGTGGCTGTGCAGCGCTACAGCGCGTTCCTGCGTGAGCTAGCGGTTCCCACAAACTTTAATATTGTTGCTATCAGGCCTTTGCGCGGTAGCGGTTTGATCGTCTGTGAGCCCTCGCTCGTTTTTGGGATCATCGACACGCTATACGGCGGAGTGGGAAAGTTTCAGACTCGTATTGAGGGCCGTGATTTTTCACCCACAGAACAGCGTGTGATCAACCGCTTGGTTGATGTCATTTGTGTCGAATACAAAAAGGCTTGGCATGGTATTTATCCATTGGAACTGGAGTACCAGCGGTCTGAAATGCAGCCGCAGTTTGCCAATATCGCCACGCCCAGTGAGATTGTCGTCTCGACGGCTTTTCAATTGGAAATTGGTGATCTTTCAGGCGCCATCCACGTTTGCATGCCGTACGCAACGCTGGAGCCGATCCGGGATGTGCTTTATTCATCTACCCAAGGTGACTCCATCGAAGTGGATCGCCGTTGGGTTCGAGTGCTGACCCGGGAAATTCAAGCTGCCGAAGTGGTGCTGGTGGCCGAGTTGGCCAAGGCAGATGCCACTGTGGAGCAATTGTTGGCCATGAAACCCGGAGATTTCATTGAGTTGGATCGCGAGCCTCGCATCAAGGCATCGATCGGCGGTGTTCCTATTTTTGAATGTCAGTATGGGACGCACAACTCGAAATATGCAATTCGCATCGAAGAATGCCTGCGCAATGCGGATATGAGCTGGCTTGGAGAAAAAGATGTCAACTGAAGAAAACAACAATGACAACAATGCCGCCGACGCCGCAGACGATCCGTTTGCGGGGTGGGCCGAAGCGCTTGAGGAACAAAAGCGCGACAACGCACCGGGAGATGCTGAGCAGGGCGGACCGTTGTCTGGTGAACCCGTGCGTCCTTTCTCCAGCAGCAACGATGCCCCGGTCAACGACATCAATATGGTGTTGGACATTCCTGTTCAGCTCTCTGTGGAGTTGGGACGTACCAAAGTCCCCATCAAGTACATCTTGCAGCTCGCACAGGGATCCGTTGTGGAGCTGGACGCTCTTGCCGGTGAGCCCATGGATGTGCTGGTCAACGGGTACTTGATTGCCCAGGGTGAAGTCGTGGTGGTGAATGACAAGTTTGGTATTCGTCTCACCGATGTGGTGACCCCTTCAGAGCGGCTGAGGCGAGCTAGCCGTGGATAGCCCAAATATGGCGCAAACACTGGGCGTGGTGGTTTTGTTCATTGCCGGAATGGCTTGTTTGCCATGGGTAGTGCGCTGGGCTCAGCAGCGTCAAGCATCACGAGGTATTGCTGGGGGAGCGATCACTGCATCCAAAATCGTCTCTACCGTAGCGGTGGGACCTCAGCAGCGAGTTGTGACGCTGGAGGTTGGGCCTGAGCACTCTCGCACCTTACTGGTCTTAGGTGTGACCTCTCAACATATCAACTGCTTATTTTCTACTCCGGTCCCTGCCTCACCGGAGCAGCAGCCCGCATCTTTCGCACAAGAGATGGCTCGCGCATCGATGCCGAAAGAGTCAGATGGCTAATCTGTCCCTCGGTCGTTGTTGGCTTAAAGCCTTGCTGCCGGCTGGGGCCGGAGTCGTCGTCCTGACGGTCGGAGTGTTGTTCAGCTCCGTGGCCGCAGCACAGACGGCAGCAGGAGCCTTACCCGTGTTAATAGGAACGGGCTCAGGTGGTAATAGCTACTCTGTGCCTATTCAGACATTGCTATTTTTCACGGCACTGTCTTTTTTGCCTGCGGTACTTCTGTTGATGACGGGTTTTACCCGTATCGTGATTGTCTTGTCATTGTTGAGGCAGGCTATCGGTACCCAGTCAGCTCCACCAAATCAGGTGATTATTGGTCTATCGCTTTTCTTGACGATGTTTGTGATGGGGCCGACGCTAGATCGTGTCTATCAAGAAGCCTATTTACCTTATACGAACAACACTTTGGGCTTTGAGCAGGCTTTGCAAAAAGCCGAAGCACCCATGCGTGAATTCATGTTGAAGCAAACACGCCAATCAGACTTCGCACTTTTCTCTCGGCTGGCTCGTCTCAATCCAGAGGTGACAGCAGAAACGGCACCCTTGCGCGTTTTAGTACCTGCGTTTGTAACGAGTGAGTTGAAGTCAGCGTTCCAGATTGGATTCATGATCTTCATACCGTTTTTGGTGATTGATATGGTGGTGTCCAGCATTTTGATGTCACTAGGCATGATAATGCTGTCACCGGTGTTGGTCGCACTCCCATTCAAGCTGATGCTTTTTGTTTTGGCTGACGGATGGAACCTGCTTTTGGGCTCTTTGGCAGCCAGTTTCGTTACTTGATTGAGAGGTTCTGGCATGACATCCCAAATGGTTTTGACCCTCGGGCGAGATGCCTTGACCTTGCTGCTCATGATCTCCATGCCTGTGTTAGGAGTCGTGATGGCGGTTGGTTTGGTCGTCAGCATCTTTCAAGCGGTCACACAAATTCAGGAGGCAACGCTGGCGTTTGTGCCCAAGCTGATCGCCGCTATGGTGGTCTTTGCCATCGCCGGGCCGTGGATGATTAGCACCTTGGTGGATTACTTGCGCAGAACGATTGAATCGATTCCTTCCGTGGTTGGTTAGCACAAGGATTTCAGGGTCGTGATTACTTTCAACGAGGCACAGTTGATGGCGTGGCTGTCTCCTGTGCTTTGGCCTTTTTTACGCGTTCTGGCTGTTTTTACCGTAGCTCCTATTTTCTCCATGCGTGTGATACCCACGCGGGCGAAGGTCGGCTTGGCTTTTCTGGTGGCAGTGTGCGCGCAAGGGATCCTGCCTGAACAACCGATTGTCGATATCAACGGACGTGAGGCCATCGGAGTCGTTGTGCAGCAGGTGGTTGTAGGGTTGGCAATCGGCTTCGCCGTGCGACTGGTGTTCTCGTCTGTAGAGTTGGCTGGAGAAATCATTGGCCTCCAGATGGGGCTCAATTTCGCATCATTTTTCGATCCCACCAGCAATGCCCAAGTCAGTGCAGTGGCCCGTTTTTTTGGAAATATCGCAATGTTGTTGTTCATTGCGATCAACGGCCACTTGTTGGTAGTTCTGGCGGTAGTGAAGAGCTTTGAGCGATTCCCCGTGAATGGGAATTTTTTAGCAGCTTTAAATCAGATGCGCTTGTATGAGCTGGGCGCTTCGCTGTTCTCCAGTGCTTTATGGATTGCGCTGCCTATGATTGCGCTACTGCTGTTCGTAAACCTTACCTTGGGCGTTATTTCGCGAGTAGCGCCGCAAATGAACATTTATGCGGTGGGGTTCCCTGTGACGCTGACCGTGGGCATGCTGGGCATCACCGCCACCCTGCCCATGCTGGAGCAGCCCATGCTCACGCTGATGCAGCAGGCCATGGATATTTTTGCAGCCCAACGGTAGTAATCGACAGCACTATCTGGGCCTTGTTACCAAGGTGTTTGTCTTCGATCCAGTGGCGGGTCAGACCAGCTGATTGCGTATGGCATAAACCGTCAACTCAGCATTGTTGGTGAGTTGCAGTTTCTCCAAAACTCTGGCGCGGTAGACGCTCACTGTTTTGGGGCTCAACATAAGCTCCTCCGCGATGTCAGAGAGACGGCGGCCTGAAGCAATTTTGATAAGAGTTTGCAGCTCACGTTCGGATAGTGCTGAATGTGGTGTTTCAAGTTTGGGTTGCGCCACGCTTTCAGCGAGCATTTGGGCTACTTCTGCTGTGAGGTACTTTCGTCCCTGCACCACCGTTCGTACCGCTGCAATCAGTTCCATGGGATCACCCGCTTTGTTAGCGTAGCCTTGCGCTCCAGCCTTGAGGCAGCGCAGTGCATACTGATCTTCCGGGTACATAGAAACTATCAGAACTTTGATTTCGGAATTGGTTTCCTTCAGGCTTGCCAACACCTCGAGCCCGCTGCGCCCTGGCATATTCAGGTCCAAGAGCAAAACGTCGCAGGGTGATGTGCGCAGAACCTCCCGCAACTCAGGATAACTGCCCGCTTCGCCTGTCACAGTAATGTCGTGTGCTTCCATCAATGTATCGCGAATACCCCGACGCAAGACAGCGTGGTCATCACAGAGAACGACGTTAATCACTTTAGAACTCTTCTGTTGAATGAGCCGCAGTGGCTGTGATTGGAACTGTCAGCGTTATGCATGTCCCTTTTCCAGGCTGACTGCTGATGTCTAGCCAGCCTCCCACCGTGCGGGCTCTTTCTTGCAGACCTTTCAACCCGAAAGCTTTGGGCTTCATGCGCATTTCGGGGGACATGCCGCAACCATCGTCTGCAATTTCCAATGTCAAAACGCCTTCGCGATCTGACAGGTCAATCACCACTTTACTGGGACTTGCGTATTTTGCGGCGTTCGTGAGAGCTTCCTGGGTCGTGCGATAAGCCACCAGTTGCACGTCGGAAGTTACTTGCATTTGTTCGTTTGCCACGCGCACCGTTGTTGATGCGCCGGTTCTTCGTTCAAAACCGCTGGCTAGCCAGCGAACCGCCGCGACCAGGCCTTGCTCAAGGATGGGCGGGCGCAAGTTCATCATGATACGTTGGCTGGCTCCGATAGCGTGTTGCAGCATTTCAGACGCAGCTAAGGCATGCTCTTTCATCTCTGGCGTATCAGCATGTCTACCAATCCACGCGATGTCAAATTTGACAGCTGTCAGGGCTCCGCCTATGTCGTCGTGGATTTCCCTTGCAATGCAAGCGCGCTCATGCTCAATGGAGGTTTGGAGATGTTCTGTCAGTGCAGCCAGTTGTGCTTCCGACTCTGCGAGGCGAGTAACCGCCAATGCACGCTCTTTCTTTGCCTGATGAACTTCCAGTGCTCTCGCCGCGACGTGGGGGAGGCGGGCTATGTCATCTTTCAAGAGGTAATCTGAAATCCCCAGCCGCATGACGTCCACCGCAGCAGCTTCCCCTATCGCCCCCGAAAGCAGCACAAACGGGGGGGGATTAGGCAATTGCACAACATGTTGCCATGCATCAAGCGCTGTAAATCCGTTGAGCCGGTAGTCCGCTAGGATGATGTCGATGTGAGTTTGATGTAACCGATCAAGGAATGCCTCCAGTGAATCAACATGGAGTACCTCCGCCAATGGATACGACTTAACCATGATGCGGCGCACCAAACTTTGGTCGGCGGGCGAGTCTTCGAGATGTAGTACGCGAAGGCGTTGCTCTGACGCTATCTTGACCATAGGAGGGGTATCATAGGATACATTTTGGAACAAACAAGGGTGTTTGTCCGGTTGAGAGGGTTGGTGGGTGAGCGTCCAATGGTTCGCGGGTAATTGGGTTTACTTTGTGTAAATCTCAAATCAACGCAGGCTTCTGTGATGGCACTAGTGCTTTGCTGCTGATTTTTGCGATGGAGAGACGATGCAATCTACGCTAACAACGCCTGATGGACCAGGGGTTCAAGTCCCTGTCATGGTGGCAGCCGAACTGCAAGACTCTTTGCTGGTGGTGATGCACGACCTACATCGATTGGAGGGATTGCTTAGTCATGCAACAGACAACTTGCTCGAAAGATTTGGCGAGGCCAATGCTGTTTTGACAGATTCTTTTGTTGCTGATTCGCCGGAGCTGCTTGCTGTAAGAAATGCGCTGCGTAGTGCGGTCACAGAATTGCAGTTTCAGGACATGGCATCTCAGTTGATCTGGCACACCACCAAAGTGCTGCAGGGCTGTGCCTTTCGGTTGGCTTCGGAGGCCATGGGACATGAAGAGGGTGAGGAGGCTGCCCCGTTCGCTGAAATGGCCCCTGATAGACCCAACCCTGTAACTCAAAGCGAAATGGATGCTGGTTCCGTCGATTTATTTTGATCGTTACGTGATTGGCTAATCTAAATATTCAAGTCAGTTGGAGCCTTACATGCAATCAATACTTGCCGTAGATGATTCACCATCCATGCGAAAAATGGTGTCCTTCACCTTAACTGGTGCGGGTTATCACGTAGTGGAGGCGGTGGACGGGCAAGATGCCCTTGAAAAGGCGGAAACCCATGACATCCATTTGGTTTTAGCAGATCAGAACATGCCTCGCTTGGATGGGATTGGGCTTACGCGCAAACTGCGCGAACACCCCAAATTCAAAACTATCCCGATTTTGATCTTGACGACTGAGTCCAGCGATCAGATGAAGCAGGCGGGGCGTTCTGCTGGTGCGACTGGGTGGCTGGTGAAGCCTTTTGACCCCAATAGGTTAATTGAGGTCATTCAGAAGGTAATCCGTTAACACGGCTTCAAATCACAGCTACCAATTAGGAGCCAACTATGGCAGAAAATTACCAAGAAGGATCTGGATCAGGCGCTGATTTTGATCTGAGTCAGTTTTACCAAATCTTCTTCGAAGAGGCGGGGGAAAATCTTGATCAGATGGAGCAAATGCTCCTGAATTTAGATTTCAGTAATGCTAACGATGAGGAACTCAACGGAATTTTCCGCTGTGCTCATTCCATCAAGGGCGGTGCTGCGACCTTTGGGTTTTCTGATGTAGCGGAGCTAACTCATCAGATGGAATCCTTGTTGGACAAACTGCGTCGGCACGAGTTGCAACCTATTCCAGAAATGGTTGATGTTTTGCTTGAGTCCGCAGATGCATCACGGAGCTTGCTTGCCCGCCATCAAGCAGGAGGCCAGGGAGAGGCAGTTTCTACGACTGCTTTGGTGAAGCGAATCAGTGATCTGGCTGCAGGACTTCTACCAACCGATATGGAGGTTGCTCCAGTGCGCGCACAGGATGCGCCAGTACCCGTGAACCCTGAGCCGTCTCCTGTTTCAGTAGCTGCAGCACCCGCGTTGGCCCCTCACGTGCCTGGCCAGTTGCGGCAGCTGGAAATTCATGTGGGTCCACTAGATCGCACAGAGCAAGCAGACGCTATCAAGGATCTGTTCCGTGATATCGCGGGCTTGGGCACTATCCAAGACATACCCGCTTCGATCCCCGGTATGCGCGTATTTGCAGTAGAAACAACCTCTTCTACTGATGATTTACTGGATTTGTTCGCATTCCATGTGTCCAAGGACCAAGTCCGCTTCGTTGACGCAGCGAAAGTTGGAGCGTCTCCAATTGATGGTGCTTCGGAAGTGGCTTATGGCTTCTTCAGCGACGCGCCCGGAGCCCCCGCTCCGCTGCCTCCACGTGCGCCCTCTGCGGAAGGCGTTCCACAAGTAAAAACTGCTGTAGTGACGAAGGCGGTTGAACCTAAGGTTTCCACACAAGCCCAGATGGAGTCCACCACTATTCGCGTTGCAGTGAATAAAGTGGATCAGCTCATTAATTTGGTCGGTGAATTGGTGATTACCCAAGCGATGTTGGCTCAAAATAGCCGTGGTTTGGATGCTGGTGCGTACCAGCAGTTACTGGCGGGACTGGCGGATTTGGATCGAAACACTCGAGATTTGCAAGAATCTGTGATGTCCATCCGGATGATTCCTATGTCGATAGTCTTCAGCCGTTTTCCTCGTATGTTACGGGACTTGGCAAACAAGCTGGGCAAGAAGGTAGAGCTTGTCACTCTTGGTGAGGCGACTGAGTTGGATAAAGGACTGGTTGAAAAGATTACTGACCCTCTTACCCATTTGGTCCGCAATAGCTGTGACCACGGGATTGAGCTACCTGCAGAACGCTTAGCAAAGGGGAAATCTGAGCACGGAACTATCACGCTGTCTGCTTCCCATCAAGGGGGCTCTATTGTGATTGACGTACGTGATGATGGCAAAGGACTGTCACGCGAAAAGATACTCAAGAAGGCCTTGGAGAGGGGAATGGATGTATCCGAACAGATGCCTGACTCTGAAGTGTGGCAGCTGATTTTCGCTCCTGGATTTTCGACGGCAGATGAAGTCACTGACGTATCTGGCCGTGGTGTCGGAATGGATGTGGTTAAACGAAATATTGCTGCATTGAATGGATCGGTGGAGATTGATTCGGCGGAAGGTTATGGGATGAAGGTCTCGGTGCGCCTGCCACTGACCCTTGCAATTATGGATGGTATGTCAGTCGGAGTGGGAGAGGAAGTCTACATACTGCCGCTTTCGTCCGTGGTGGAGTCATTCCAAGTGAATCCGGATGACGTTAGTACGGTTGCCCAAGGATCGCAGCTGGTGAAAGTTCGTGACGAATATATGCCTGTGATAGCTTTGGAGAAGATATTCCAAGTCCCTAGATTCGATTTGAATAAAACTAGCAACATTATGGTGGTTGTTGAGGCGGATGGAAGCCGTGTTGCTCTGCTGGTGGATGAGTTATTGGGGCAGCACCAAGTGGTTGTTAAAAACTTGGAATCGAATTACCGCAAAGTTCCGAATGTCTCGGGTGCAACAATATTGGGTGATGGCACTGTTGCTTTGATCTTGGATATTGGTGGGCTAGTTCGCCGTGCTAGGCATTGAGGGGATTTGATTGAAATATCTGGTCCTGAGGAGTATTTATGAGTCTCGTTGCTAAAATTTCTGAAAACGTGCATGTTGGTGCTCGCGAATATCTGACCTTTAGATTGGATCAGGAGGAGTATGGCATTGACATACTCAAGGTGCAAGAAATACGAGGGTATGAGCAGCCAACCCGTATTGCAAACGCACCTGCTTTTATAAAGGGTGTCGTGAATTTGCGCGGAACTATCGTTCCTATCGTGGATATGCGGCTTAAATTTAATTGTGCTCAGGCGGATTACAATAGTTTTACGGTTGTAATAATTTTAAATTTGCGTGACCGTGTTGTTGGAATCGTAGTTGACTCTGTCAGTGATGTGATGGAGTTGTCCGCTGAAAATATTCGATCTGCCCCTGATGTTGAGAGTGCAATTGATAATGGATGTATTCTTGGATTGGGATCTGTTGGGGAGAGAATGCTGATCCTGCTTGATATCGAAAAATTAATGTCGAACGCGGATATGGGTTTGGCCGCAAATGATGAGTGAACCATAAGCTTCTGCTGCGTGGCATAGGATGCATGAGTCAATAGGTTGGCCACAGATTCTTTGAATTTGAGCATTGGTAGATTTTCTATTTGGATGAACTCATGTCCCAAGCCACTCATTCCATAAAAATTAACCGCTCTTCTTCGCATCGCTCAGAGATGGATGCGAACGTCATCGCACCTACGGGGCCTCTTGCGCAAGGTAGAGAGTTTGTTTGGACAAACGCAGATTTCGCAAGAGTTCAAGGCCTTATTTACAAGCGTGCTGGAATCAGCTTACATGATGGTAAGCACGCCATGGTGTACAGCCGACTCTCCCGCAGACTCCGGGAAACAGGTCACGACAGCTTCAGCGACTATCTCAGTTGGCTTGAATCTAATGACGGACCTGAGTGGCAAGAGTTTGTCAATGCATTGACAACCAATCTGACTGCTTTTTTCCGCGAGCAGCATCATTTCGAAATATTCGCGTCTCACCTGCGTAGCAAGCCGTCGGGAACTTCCTGGAAGGTATGGTGCAATGCCGCTTCTACGGGTGAGGAGCCCTATTCAATAGTGATGACTGCATGTGAGGCTTTAGGGAACAATCCCCCTTTCAAACTGATAGCTAGTGATATTGACTCCAAAGTCCTAGCTACAGCCGGAAATGGTGTTTACAGAATAGATAGTATGAAGGGGATGAGCCAGGAAAGACTACAGAGGTTTTTCTTGAAAGGTAAGGCTTCTAATGCAGGGATGGTGCGAGTTAAGCCTGAATTAAGGCGTTTAATTGACTTTATGAGTGTCAATTTAATTCGAGACGACTGGCCATTCAAGGAGCCCTTCGATGTGGTTTTTTGTCGAAATGTAATGATTTATTTCGATGCCGCAACTCAGAGAAGAGTGTTGGAAAAAATTCATCGAGTCCTTAAGCCTGGAGGGCTTCTATTTGTGGGACATGCGGAAAATTTTAGCGAGTCTAAAGACCTGTTTGTCCTGCGCGGAAAAACGGTTTACGAGCGGCGCTGACTCTGTTTGGTGAGACTACTCTCAAACTGTCCCATGACCAATAATCGATTAAGCACATCCTCTTCTGCTTCTAGTGGTGCTGGGGCAGGTCTAGAGCGGCGTCGTGCACCCAGAATAGCACCCCTTAGTTCTGATGTGTATTCCTCCTCTGTGATGAGTGTGAAAAATTCTTCTCTAGAGGAATTGAAAGCTCGTCCAAGGCGCCCTGGAGAGGCTTCATTTTTTTATCTTGATCACCATTTTCAGCATAACACGGTAAAAGTATTACCTGGTGAATACTTCGTGTCAGCTGAGAACTTGGTTATTATGACTGTTTTGGGTTCTTGTATCGCGGCATGTCTGTGGGATAGTCGATCCCGTGTCGGAGGTATGAATCACTTCATGTTGCCCGATGGTGATATGGCAGATGCCTCAGGGCGATATGGCTCTTATGCGATGGAGGTTTTAATTAACGAAATGCTGAAGCTTGGAGCTCGGCGTGAAACAATGCAGGCAAAGATATTTGGTGGTGCGCAAGTTATGCATAATTTCACCACGATGAATGTGGGTGAAAGAAACACAAATTTTGTGCTCAATTATCTTCATACTGAGAGAATCCCCATCGTGTCAGAGGATGTGCTGGATATTTATCCGCGGAAGGTTGTGTTTTTTCCAGTCACAGGAAAAGCAATGGTCAAGCGACTGGCCCATGCGCACCCAGATGTTGCACAAGAAGTGCGGGGTAATGCTGTACTCGTCGCGAAAAGTAATTCTGGTGGATCGGTGGATTTGTTTTGATTGAGGGTTGGTTCGATGAGTAAAAAAATTCGGGTGGTAGTGGTCGATGACTCTGCCTTGGTGCGTAGTTTGCTCGCCGAAATCATCAATCGCCAAAGGGACATGGAGTGCATAGGGACAGCGAATGATCCCTTGATTGCCAGAGAAATGATTCGGGAGCTCAATCCAGACGTCATCACGCTGGATGTTGAGATGCCGCGGATGGATGGCATTGATTTTTTGGGCCGTCTGATGCGTCTGCGCCCTATGCCAGTTGTCATGATTTCGACTCTCACCGAGCGTGGAGCCGAGGTCACTATGAAGGCGCTCGAACTGGGGGCGATTGATTTCGTGGCAAAGCCTAGGGTGGGTTTGGCAAGTGGGTTGAACGATCTTGCGGAGCAGATCGTAGACAAAATTCGTATTGCCGCCGTGGCTCATGTGCGCAGGGGCGCTGTTCGAGATATCCCGGTTGCTGTTGCTCCGTTGCATCCCGTGGGTGCCTCCGTTACATCTGCATCTCCCGGAGGCTTGCTCGGGCGCCTTTCAACCGAGAAACTGATTTGTATCGGTGCGTCTACCGGAGGTACTGAGGCAATCAAAGAAGTCTTGGTTCAGATGCCAGCTGACTCGCCCGCCATTGTTATCACCCAGCATATGCCTCCAGGGTTCACGACGAGCTTCGCCGCCAGGCTCAATGGTCTGTGTCAGATTACGGTCAAAGAAGCGGTAAATGGAGAACGAATCCTCCCAGGTCATGCCTATATTGCTCCCGGGGGAAAGCAATTTCATGTTGCTCGCAGTGGCGCGAACTATGTTGCCGTGGTGGACGACGGCCCTGCAGTCAATAGGCACAAGCCTTCTGTTGAGGTACTCTTTAAGTCCGCTGCAGCGGTGGTGGGGCGAAACGCATTTGGCATCATGCTGACCGGTATGGGCAATGACGGCGCAGCGGCCATGCGTGAAATGAAGGACGCTGGTAGCTATAACTATGTACAAGACGAAGCCAGTTGCATCGTCTTCGGCATGCCCAGAGAGGCGATTGCACATGGCGCGGCTGACGAAGTCTTACCCTTGAGTCAAATTGCGGGTGCGCTGCTCGCTCGGCTGCGTGGCTCACCAGACCGGGTGCTGCATCGTATTTGAATTGCTGCCTCGTCAGTTGGCTGTGAGGGTTGTTGATGTGGGTGGCTCTATCTAGTACTTTTGCGCGATAGTTCGTCTGGCGCTTCTTCTGTTGCCAATTCCGCATTCGCAAAATGCATCTGATGTTTGCATTCCTCTCAAAATCTCTGCTATGATCGAAGGCTTCGCTGCACAGAGGGCATGTTTCTAGGTGCGGCGGGGTTGGTTGAAGAAGT
>NZ_CAXIAK010000007.1:0-80960 GCF_964021665.1 uncultured Acidovorax sp. | reverse complement strand
GGTAAAACCTTCCCAGCGCACATCCATACCCACCTTCAGGAACACGTTGACGATGCCGGTGTCCTGGCAGATGGGGCGGTGGCCAGTGGCGCTCATCTTGCTGTTGGTGAGGATCTGGGCGATCGCGTCCTTGGCCGCTGGGCTCTTTTCGCGCTCGTAGGCGCGGGCCAGGTGGGCGATGTAGTCGGTGGGGTGGTAGTAGCGGATGTACTGCAGCGCACCAGCGATGGATTCGATCAGGTCTTCTTGGCGAATGGATGTCGTGGTCATGGCGGGAAGTTTGTGGGGATGAAATCGACAGCCTTCGATTATCCCTCCGTGGGCTTGCGTGGTTCTGTCAGGGTTATCCGATGGCTTGCATGCCTGCTTTGAGCCACGGGCTTGTGCGCCATGGGAGGGACTGGTTATGCTGGGTACCGTCCTTCACTCGCAAGCCAGGATCCCGCACATGACACTGCACAACGGCAAAGCATCGGCCTACCGCACGGAGCGCGACACTTTTGGCCCCATCGACGTGCCTGCGCGGCGCTTGTGGGGGGCGCAAACCCAACGCTCTTTGCAGCACTTTGCCATCTCGGGTGAGCGTATGGCCCCTGAACTCATCCGGGCGCTGGCCCAGGTCAAGCGTGCCAGCGCGTATGTGAACCACAGCCTGGGTTTGCTGGATGCCACCCGCACCACGGCCATCGTGGCGGCTTGCGATGAAGTGATGGCTGGCGCGCATGAAGAGGAATTTCCTCTGGTGGTCTGGCAGACCGGCTCGGGCACCCAGACCAACATGAACATGAACGAGGTGCTGGCCAACCGGGCGAGTGAATTGCTCGGTGGCCCGCGTGGGGAAGGCCGCCTGGTGCACCCCAACGACGACGTGAACAAGAGCCAGTCGAGCAACGACGTCTTTCCTACGGCGATGCACCTGGCGGCGGTGGATGCGCTGACCCATAAGCTGCTGCCCGCCCTGCATGCGTTGCGCATGACGCTGGCCGCCAAGGCTGAAGCGTTTGCCGACATCGTGAAGATTGGCCGCACTCACCTGCAGGACGCGACTCCGCTGACTTTGGGGCAAGAGGTATCTGGCTGGGTGGCACAACTAGACCATGCCGAGCGCCACGTTCGCGCAGCCATGCCCCACTTGTGTGAGCTGGCCTTGGGCGGCACGGCCGTGGGCACGGGCTTGAACGCCCCGGCGGGCTATGCCCAGGCCGTGGCCAAAGAACTGGCTGACTTGACCGGGTTGAACCTGGTGACGGCACCGAACAAGTTTGAAGCCCTGGCCAGCTGCGATGCCCTGGTGCAGGCCCATGGCGCGCTCAAGGGGCTGGCGGTCAGTTTGATGAAGATTGCCAACGATGTGCGTTGGCTGGCCAGCGGGCCGCGCTGCGGGCTGGGCGAGATCACCATCCCGGAAAACGAGCCGGGTTCGTCCATCATGCCCGGTAAGGTCAACCCCACGCAGTGCGAGGCCATGACCATGCTGTGCGCTCAGGTCATGGGCAACGATGTGGCGATTGGGGTGGGCGGGGCGTCGGGCAATTTCGAACTCAACGTGTTCCGGCCCATGGTGATCCACAACTTTTTGCAGAGCGTTCGCCTGCTGGCCGATGGCATGGTCAGTTTCGACAAGCACTGTGCCTCGGGCATTGAGCCCAACCACGAACGGATTGAAGCGCTGGTCGAGCAGTCTTTGATGCTGGTGACCGCGCTCAACCCCCATATTGGCTATGACAAGGCTGCCGCCATTGCCAAGGCGGCCCACCAGCAAGGAATCAGCTTGCGAGAGGCCGCTCTGGCCTCGGGCCATGTGACGGCTCAGGAGTTTGATGCCTGGGTCGTGCCGCGCAATATGGTCTGATGGATGGAATCGCCCCGGGCTGTTCAGCGATGGTCCGGGGCGTCAGCGGCTCAATGCGAATCGCTGGGGTGTGACATCAATCGGTCGGTCAGCGCAATCGCCAGGGCGCTCAGCAAGAACACCACGTGAATGATGGTCTGCCACATCAGCACCTTGAGGTCATAGTTGGCCGCATTGATAAAGGTCTTGAGCAGGTGGATGGAGCTGATGCCGATGATCGCGGTAGCCAGCTTCACCTTGAGCACCGACGCGTTCACATGGCTCAGCCACTCGGGCTGGTCGGGGTGCTCTTCCAGGTGCAAGCGCGACACAAAAGTCTCGTAGCCGCCCACGATCACCATGATCAGCAGGTTGGAGATCATCACCACGTCGATCAGCGCCAGCACCACCAGCATGATGATGGTCTCGTTGAGCGCAGTGACTTCGAAGTCACTCTTGTAACCAATGCTGGCAACCAGTTGCTTCAGGGCGGCGGTGTTGCCGAATGCGGCTTCCACCAAGTGAACCAGCTCGACCCAAAAGTGAAAGACATACACCGCCTGCGCAAGAATCAGCCCCAGGTACAGCGGTAGCTGCAGCCAGCGGCTGGCAAAGATGAGTGAGGGCAAGGGGCGCAGTGGAGCGCTGGTTTTATTCTGGGATTTGGACATGCGAACCTGCGTGAGGTAAGAGAGTTAAGGGGCAAAAAGCGAACGCGCGATTCTAGGGGCGCTCTGTGACGGCCGTCGAAACCAAGGGCTAACCCTGAGCCGAATAGTCACCTGCGAGTCAGTAGCATGTAAGTGGGGCAGAAGACAGTACTTGCGAATTCTTATTCCAATGACCCAGGAGACAACACCATGAGTGCAACAACATCCGCAATTGAGTCTGTGTTGGTGGAAAACCGAGTGTTTCCGCCAGCCGACGCAGTGGTCAAAGCTGCGCGCATTTCCGGCATGGCCGGGTACGAGGCTCTGTGCAAAGAAGCCGAAGCTGACTTTGAAGGCTTCTGGGCCAAGCAGGCGCGCGCCAATGTGCAGTGGACCAAGCCTTTCACCCGCACGCTGGATGAGTCCAATGCCCCGTTTTTCCGCTGGTTCGATGATGGCGAACTGAACGCCAGTGCCAACTGCCTCGACAAGCACATTGGCACGCCCACCGAGAACAAGACCGCCATCATTTTCGAAGCCGATGACGGCGAGGTCACCAAGATCACCTACAAGGAGCTGCTGGGCCGCGTGAGCCAGTTTGCCAACGCGCTCAAGGCCCACGGCGTGGCCAAGGGCGACCGCGTGCTGATCTACATGCCCATGACCATCGAGGGCGTGATTGCCATGCAGGCCTGCGCCCGCATTGGTGCCACGCACAGCGTGGTGTTTGGCGGCTTCAGCGCCAAGGCTGTGCATGAACGCATCATCGACGCAGGCGCAGTGGCCGTGATCACCGCCAACTACCAGATGCGTGGTGGCAAAGAGTTGCCGCTGAAGGCCATCATTGACGAGGCCTTGGCCATGGGCGGCTGCGACACCATCCGCAACGTGTTCGTCTACCAGCGCACGGCCACGGCCTGCAACATGGTGGCCGGGCGCGACAAGACCTTTGCCGAAGCGCTGGCAGGCCAAAGCACCGAGTGCGCTCCTGTGGCCGTGGGCGCCGAGCACCCGCTGTTCATCCTGTACACCAGCGGCTCCACAGGCAAGCCCAAGGGCGTGCAGCACAGCACCGGCGGTTATCTGCTGTGGGCCAAGATGACCATGGACTGGACGTTTGACCTGCGTGCAGACGATATCTTCTGGTGCACGGCCGACATTGGCTGGATCACGGGCCACACCTACGTGGCTTACGGCCCGCTGGCGGCAGGCGCCACGCAGATCATCTTCGAAGGCATCCCCACCTTCCCGAACGCAGGCCGCTTCTGGCAGATGATCGAGCGCCACAAGTGCACCATTTTCTACACCGCTCCCACGGCCATCCGCTCGCTCATCAAGGCAGCCGAAGCCGACGAGGCCGTGCACCCCGCGCGCTCCGATCTGTCGAGCCTGCGCATTCTGGGCAGCGTGGGCGAGCCCATCAACCCCGAGGCCTGGATGTGGTACCACAAGAACGTGGGCGGCGAGCGTTGCCCCATCGTGGACACCTTCTGGCAGACCGAAACGGGCGGCCACGTCATCACCCCGTTGCCCGGCGCTACACCACTGGTGCCCGGCAGCTGCACGCTGCCCCTGCCCGGCATCACGGCGGCCATCGTTGATGAGATGGGCAACGACGTGCCCAACGGCTCGGGTGGCATTTTGGTCATCAAGCGCCCCTGGCCGAGCATGATCCGCACGATCTGGAATGACCCCGAGCGTTTCAAGAAGAGCTACTTCCCCGAAGAGCTCAAGGGCTACTACCTGGCAGGCGACGGCGCTGTGCGCAGCGCTGACCGTGGCTACTTCCGCATCACTGGCCGTATTGACGATGTGCTGAACGTGTCGGGCCACCGCATGGGGACCATGGAGATCGAATCCGCACTTGTCGCTAAGACCGACCTGGTGGCCGAGGCCGCTGTGGTGGGCCGCCCTGACGATGTGACGGGCGAGGCCATTTGCGCCTTCGTGGTGCTCAAGCGTTCACGTCCCACTGGCGAAGAAGCCAAGCAGATCGCCAACGAGTTGCGCAACTGGGTGGCCAAGGAAATTGGCCCCATTGCCAAGCCCAAGGACATCCGCTTTGGCGACAACCTGCCCAAGACCCGCAGCGGCAAAATCATGCGCCGCCTGCTGCGCAGCATCGCCAAGGGCGAGGCCATCACGCAGGACACCAGCACGCTGGAAAACCCCGCAATCCTGGATCAACTGGCCCAGACCAACTGACCTTTTTAAGGTCTGATCTCACAAAGCGCCTGCCAAGCAGGCGCTTTTTTATGGCCTGAGCGATTTGCGCTTGCTTGGCCCATTCATCGGGCGCATCGCTGCGCCTTTGTAGGATGGAGGCGCAACTTTGGCTTGGCATCGCTGCCAGCTCCGCAGTTGAGGTACAAACGCCCTCTACATGCCCTGTCGCTGGCTCTTGAGGATTCGCCCACCCGTTTGATGTGTGCGAATCGATCTTCCAGTCTGGGGTACCACGTGCCAGTCTGGTTCGCGAAGGAGTTTTTATGAAGATGTTGTCCACCCTGTTGCTACTGATCATCGTAGCGATTACAGGCTTGGCTCTGCTCAATTGGGATGCCTTGTCTGTGGTGACGGCGGTGTCCGTGGGTTTGACTACCTTTGAGGCCCCACTGGGGCTGCTCATGCTGGGGCTCACTGCATTGCTGGCTGTCTTGCTGGTGGCGTACGTGTTGTCTTTGCAGGGCTCGGTATTGCTAGAAACGCGTCGCCATACCAAAGAAATGCAGGCCCAGCGGGAGCTGGCCGACAAGGCCGAAGCATCGCGCTTTACCGAGCTTCGCGCATTTCTGGAGCAACAACAAAGCCAGGCCCATGCTGCGTTGTTGAACCGGCTGGATAACATGGAAACCCGGCTCACTGCGCGTGCGCAGGAGTCTGACAACACCACGGCGGCCTACGTGGGCCACCTGGAACAAAAGCTGGTGGGGCGCAGCGAGCCGATGGCCTGAGGCTGGTTACACACGTATTCGCCTGCTGCACTGTCTTACTCCGCAGCAACAAAAAAGCCGCCAACCCAAAGGTTTGCGGCTTTTTTTGTTTGGCGAGCTTGCGGCCCGCCAAAGTAGCGCGATGCGCGGATTACTTCTGGGCCAGCACCCAGGCAGCCAGCTTCTTGGCTTCGGCTTCGTTCACTTGTGCGTTGGCTGGCATGGGCACGGGGCCCCACACGCCAGAGCCGCCCTTGATGATCTTGACGGCCAGCTTGTCCACTGCGTCTTTTTGACCAGCGTACTTGGCAGCCACATCCTTGTAAGAAGGACCCACCAGCTTCTTGTCGACAGCGTGGCAAGCCATGCAATTCTTGGAAGTTGCGAGGGCTTGGTCGGCCATGGCAGGGGCTGCAACGGCAAGCGTCATGGCGATGGTGATCAGGGCACGTTTCATGGTGGGTTTCCTGTGGTTGGGTTACAGTTATTTCAACGCGATTGTAGTGATGCGCGTTGACTTCCGGTTGTGTTTGGTCAACGAATGCAATTCGCATTTTTTGAGGGGCGGTTATGTATCTTTTAGGCATTTCACTTCTGTTGCTACTGCTCAAGTACATGGAGATTGGCCCCGTGGCTACATGGTCCTGGTGGGTGATCGTGGGCTCCTTCGGCGCCACGGCCGCATGGTGGATGTGGGCCGATGCCTCCGGGTACACCAAGCGCAAGGCCGTTGAGCGCATGGAAAAGCGCAAGCAGGATCGCATCAACAAGAACAAGGAAGCCCTGGGCATGCGCCCACGCAAGCCCCGCTGAGGTGGTGGGGCTACAAGACCCGTTCTTGGGGGCGCCCCAGCTTCGTTTGCTCGCCTTAGAACCTGTTCAAGATCTTTTTGGGGGATCGCATTGGAGTGCAATCGGGATGAGTGGATGCCTCGGATGCGCCGCATGGGCTCGTGCCCATGCAAGCAGCCGGGGCGTCCAATCGCCCGATTTCACTCCAACCCTTCGGGCAAATGTCTTGCCGGGTGGTCTGCGGCGTTGCGGCGTTTGCCAATAGCCGAGCTATTGGCTGCACACCGCGCCTTGCATCCCATCCCGGCAAGGCACTCGTGCGACCCCAAAAAGATCTTGAACAGGTTCTTAGCGCCCTTGGGGCGATGGCAAATGGCTCAGGGTTAACCTGCGGCTTCTGGCAAAGCCGGTTTTTTTCTGCTGGGGGATAATTCCCCGGCGCTCTTTCGCCTTTTTCCAACACTTCACCCGACATCACGATGCCCGTTTACCGCTCCAAAACCTCTACCGCTGGTCGCAACATGGCTGGTGCCCGCTCGCTGTGGCGTGCTACCGGCATGAAGGACGACGACTTCAGCAAGCCGATCATTGCGGTGGTCAACTCGTTCACGCAGTTTGTCCCCGGCCACGTGCACCTCAAGGACCTGGGCCAGCTGGTCGCGCGCGAGATCGAGGCGGCGGGTGGCGTAGCCAAAGAGTTCAACACCATTGCCGTGGACGACGGCATTGCGATGGGCCACGACGGCATGCTGTACTCGCTGCCCAGCCGCGACATCATTGCCGACTCGGTGGAATACATGGTCAACGCGCACTGCGCCGATGCCATGGTGTGCATCTCCAACTGCGACAAGATCACCCCCGGCATGCTGATGGCCGCCATGCGGCTGAACATCCCCGTGGTGTTCGTCTCGGGTGGCCCCATGGAGGCTGGCAAGGTCAAGCTGGCCAACCCACAAACACAAAAAATCGAATTCAAGAAGCTCGACCTGATCGACGCCATGGTGATGGCCGCTGACGACAAGGTGAGCGATGCCGACGTGGCCGAGGTCGAGCGTTCTGCCTGCCCCACCTGCGGCTCCTGCTCGGGTATGTTCACCGCCAACTCGATGAACTGCCTGACCGAAGCCCTGGGCCTGTCGCTGCCCGGCAACGGTACCGTGGTGGCCACGCACGCCGACCGCGAGCAACTCTTCAAGCGCGCTGGCCGCCTGGCGGTGGAGCTGTGCAAGCGCTACTACGAAGAAGAAGACACCACCGTGCTGCCGCGCTCCATGGGCTTCAAGGCCTTTGAGAACGCCATGACGCTGGACATCGCCATGGGCGGCTCCACCAACACCATCCTGCACATCCTGGCCATTGCGCAAGAAGCCGAGATCGACTTCACCATGGCCGACATTGACCGCATCTCGCGCGATGTGCCGCAGCTGTGCAAGGTGGCGCCCAACACCAACAAGTACCACATCGAAGACGTGCACCGCGCAGGCGGCATCTACGGCATCCTGGGCGAGCTCGACCGTGCGGGCAAGCTGCACACCGATGTGCCCACCGTGCACACCAAGACCCTCAAGGAAGCGCTGGACGCGTGGGACATCAAGCGCAACCCGTCCGACGCGGTCAAGACCTTCTACATGGCCGGCCCCGCTGGCATCCCCACGCAAGTGGCCTTCAGCCAAAGCACCCGCTGGCCCAGCCTGGACGAAGACCGCGCCGAAGGCTGCATCCGCGCCTACGAGCACGCTTTCTCCAAGGAGGGCGGCTTGGCCGTGCTGACCGGCAACATCGCCCTGAACGGCTGCGTGGTCAAGACCGCAGGCGTGGACGACAGCCTGCTGGTATTTGAAGGCCCCGCCCATGTGGTCGAGTCGCAGGACGAAGCCGTGGCCAACATCCTGGCTGACAAGGTCAAGGCGGGCGATGTGGTCATCGTGCGCTACGAAGGCCCCAAGGGCGGCCCCGGCATGCAAGAGATGCTGTACCCCACCAGCTACATCAAGTCCAAGGGCCTGGGCAAAGCCTGCGCGCTGCTGACCGATGGCCGCTTTTCGGGCGGCACCTCGGGCCTGTCCATCGGCCACGCCTCGCCCGAAGCCGCTGCTGGCGGCGCGATTGGCTTGGTGCGCAATGGCGACCGCATCCGCATCGACATCCCCAACCGCAGCATCAACGTGCTGGTGTCTGACGAAGAACTGGCCCAGCGCCGTGCAGAGCAAGACGCCAAGGGCTGGAAGCCCGCGCAGCCACGCCCTCGCAAGGTGTCTGCTGCGCTCAAGGCCTACGCCAAGCTGGTCATGTCGGCCGACAAGGGCGCTGTGCGCGATTTGTCGTTGCTGGACGACTGAGAGGCTCCCTCTCGGCAGTCATAAGCTCCAGTCATCGCCACCCGCGCTGCGGCGCACCTGGAGTGGCTTGGTTGGATGCACTGACCCCATGCAAAAGGCCGCCAAGCAGTGATGCTTGGCGGCCTTTTTGATGGTTATGCTATTGATTTAATAGCTGCTTGCGCTTGATTGGAGGGCGCTAGAGCTTGATTTGATCAAATATTGCGAAGTGAGCGGTTGCCCTGGGCTCAGCCCATTAAGACCCTTCAGGCCGCAGCTTGCGACTGGCTTTGCAGATAGTTCGGCAGGCCCATTTTTTCGATCAGGCCCAACTGCTTCTCCAGCCAGTAGGCGTGGTCTTCCTCGGTGTCGCGCAGCTGGGCCAGCAGCAGGTCGCGGCTTACGTAGTCGCGCACGCTCTCGCACAGCTCCATGCCTTTTTGCAGGGCATCGCGCACTTCGTATTCCACGGCCAGGTCTTTTTGCAGCATCTCTACTACCGTGGTGCCGGGGGTGAAGGGGTTGGGGCGCATGTCGGGCATGCCGCCCAAAAAGAGGATGCGGCGCAGCAGCGCGTCGGCGTGCTGGGTTTCTTCCTGCATTTCGTGGTCCAGGCGGGTGTACATCTTCACCAGGCCCTGGTCTTCGTAGATGCGCGAGTGGATGAAATACTGGTCACGCGCCGCCAATTCGCCGCGCAGCAGGTTCTTGAAGTATTCGATGACTTGTGGGTTGCCTTGCATGGCAGTTTCCTTTTTTGGGGTTCATGAAGCCGAAGGCTCTGGGTCGAGAGTATCGCGCCCAATGCATTGACGAATGGATGACGCTGCGCGATCCACCATGCATCAGTTGACTGATGGTGCGCATCCCAAAAAAGCGAGGCGCCTGGTGCATAGCGCGCAAGAGGCTCAACACCATGTGGACACTCGCCCCAGACCCGTCATGGGTTGCGGGCACAATACCGCCCACCATGCTGACTTACCCCCATATCGACCCCGTTGCCCTGCAGTTGGGCCCCCTCGCCATTCACTGGTACGGCATCACGTATCTGGTGGCGTTTGGGCTGTTCATGTTCCTGGGCACGCGCCGCCTGCGGCACGAGCCCTTTGCCTCCATCACCGGCCCCAGCGCCTGGACGCGCAAGGATGTCGAGGACATTCTTTTCCTCGGCGTGGTGGGCGTGGTCATTGGCGGGCGATTGGGGTACTGCCTGTTCTACAAGCCCGGCTACTACCTCACCCACCCGCTGGAGATTTTTGCGGTGTGGCAGGGCGGCATGGCGTTCCACGGTGGCCTGCTGGGCGTGATTGCCGCCATGCTGTGGTTTGCCCATTCGCGCAAACGCCCCTGGCTGCAGGTGGCTGATTTTGTGGCGCCCTGCGTGCCCACTGGCCTGGCTGCAGGCCGTGTGGGTAACTTCATCAACGGCGAGTTGTGGGGCCGCTTTGCCAGCCCCGATCTGCCCTGGGGCATGGTGTTTGCGCACAGCGGTTCGCTGCAGCCGCGCCACCCCTCGCAGGTTTACCAGTTCTTGCTGGAAGGCTTGCTGCTCTTTGTGTTGCTGTGGCTTTATGCCCGGCGCGAGCGCAAACAAGGCCAGGTGGCCGCCGCCTTCTTGGTGGGCTACGGCAGCTTCCGTTTCATCGCCGAGTATTTCCGCGAGCCTGACAGCTTCCTGGGCCTGTTGTCGCTGGGCATGAGCATGGGCCAGTGGCTGTGCGTGCCCATGGTGGCTGCGGGCATTGCGCTGTGGGTGTGGGCGCAGCGCCAGCCGGTGGCTGCACGCCGCTGAGCCGCGCGTTGTTCGATTCCCAGGCTCCGGGTTGGTGCGCTGGGGGCGCTGTCCTCCAGGCGCTTTTGGTGCGCTGAAATCTTTGTGGTCCGATCTCAGTGCCAGCAACGCAACGTTGCTGGCCGTTGTACGGCCTGCCAGGGCAGGGCGCTGGCCGTGCATCCTGCTGCGCATCGGCCGCCTTTGTGAATTGCTATTGTTTTAATAGCTGCTTGCGCTTTACTACCGGGCGCTAGAGCCTTATTTGGCTCAAATTTCAGCCAAGCACCGCTGGCGCTCCGCCCATCCCCGGCCGCCCCCGCAGCACCTTGCAAGTGTTGTGCAGCCGCCGCAGGGTGCGGCTATTTACCCCGCCCGGGCCAAAACTCGGGGTTTCCACCTTGTGATTTTCCATAATTATGAGAAATTACAAACGAAATCGACAGATGCCGTGCTGTTGACCGCGGTAGGGTGAAAAAACACCCACGGCTTGCGTTCTTCAGCATCCGTCATCCCCCATTCGGGGGCGTGCTTTCATTTTCCAGGAGCTGTTTCAGACCATGCGCCCGGTGCCCAATTCACTGCACGATGAAGTCGCCTCGCGGCTGCGCGAGCAGATTTTTGGTGGCGCACTGCCGCCAGGCAGCTTTCTGGACGAGGCTGCGCTGTGCGAGCGGCTGGAGATTTCGCGCACGCCGCTGCGCGAGGCGCTGAAGGTGCTGGTGGCCGAGGGGCTGCTGCGCCACGAGCCGCGCCGTGGCTGCTTTGTGGCCGAGGTGACGGAGCGCGACCTGGACGAGATCTTCCCCGTGATCGCCTTGCTGGAGGGGCGCGCCGCCCACGAGGCCACGCAAAAGGCCAGCAGTGCCGACGTGGCGGCGCTCGAAACCCTGCACCAGCGCCTGCAGCAATGCGCCCGCGAAGGCCGCATCCCCGACTACTACGCCGCCAACCATGCCATCCACGAGGCCTTCATCACCCTGGCCGACAACCGCTGGCTGGCCCAGGTGATTGGCGATTTGCGCAAGATTTTGCGGCTGGCCCGCCTGCAGCAGTTGCACGCGCCGGGCCGGTTGCAGCAAAGCCTGGCCGAGCACCTGGCCGTGTTTGCCGCCCTGAAGGCAGGCGACAGCGCGGCCGCCGAAGATGCCATGCGCACCCATTTGTTACGCCAGCGCGATGCGCTGCGCGATGTGGCCCGTAACCAGCAATCGAGGTTGACACTATGAACAGCACCGCCGAATGGATCTCCCGCAGTGTCTCCCGTCTGCGCGCCGCAGCCCCCGCTGCCGACAAGGACGGCGCCAAGGGCCCTGAAAAACTGGCCCGTGCCAGCGTTGATAAATCTGGCGTGACCGACGTGGTGCCCAAGGTGGCCGCGCCGCGCTCCACGCACGAACGGCTGCAGGCCACGCTGCGCCGGGGGCAAGAAGCCTTGTCGCCCCGCGCACTGCGCCGCCTGCACACTGATCTGCAAGCCGTGGTGGCACCGCAGGTGAGCGAGCTGGAAGGCGGCCGCCGCGCCCAGGCCGTGGCCGAGTGGTATGCCTCCGCCGAGCTGGAGGAGCGCCGCGACATGTGGCTGCTGCTGTGCGAGCAGTTTGCGCCCGACGCCACCGAATTCAAATCGGCCCGCCAGCGCTACGAGGCCGCCGCAGGCACGGCCGAAGAAGGGCAGGCCGAAATCTCGCTGCGCCGTGCGCTGGTGTCGCCGCGCACCCGGCTGCTGCAGCGGTTTGCGGTGTTCCCCGATGGCATGCGCTTTTTGGTGGACATGCGCGCCGAGCTGCTGCCGCTGCTCAAAAGCGACAAGCGCCTGCTGGCGCTAGACGCCGAGCTGGAGCACCTGTTCTCTACCTGGTTTGACGTGGCGTTTTTGGAGCTGCGCCGCTTGTCGTGGGATTCGCCCGCTTCGCTGATCGAAAAGCTCATCAAGTACGAAGCGGTGCACGACATCCGCAGCTGGGCCGACCTGAAGAACCGGCTGGACAGCGACCGCCGCTGCTACGGATTCTTCCACCCACGGCTGCCCAACGAGCCGCTGATTTTTGTGGAAGTGGCGCTGGTCGACAAAATCTCGCCCAGCATCACGCCGCTGCTGGACGAGTCCGCCGCGCCGGTCGATATCACCCGCGCCACCACGGCGATTTTTTACTCCATCAGCAACACGCAAACCGGCCTGCGTGGCGTGAGCTTTGGCGACTCGCTCATCAAGCATGTGGTGGAGACACTGACGCAGGAGTTTCCGCGCCTTCGCACCTTTGCCACGCTGTCGCCCATCCCGGGTTTCCGCGCATGGCTTTCCAAGAACGCGGGGGCCATGCTGGACCGCCTGGACGACAAGCGCCGCAGCGAACTGGGCCGGGCCGTGGGGTTTGAGCCGCCACAGGCCACGCACTTTCTGGCGGCGGTAGATAAGCCGCTCGACCTGGACGCCAAATCGCCCGCGCGGCAAATGCTGCTCGAATGCGCGGCCCACTACCTCGCCCGCGAAATGGTGGACGGCAAGCCGGTGGATGCCGTGGCCCGCTTTCACCTGGGCAACGGCGCGCGGGTAGAACGGCTGAACTGGGCGGGCGACCCGTCTGCCAAGGGATTGAAACAATCGTATGGGTTGATGGTGAATTACCTGTACGACTTGAAGCGCATAGACAAGCACCGCAGCTTGCTGGCGCAGGGCAAAGTGCCAGCGTCGGGAGACATCGACAGCCTTTGCCGCCATTGATGGTCGGTTCGCGGGGCTCTGAACAGGTTCTCAGAGGCTCCGCCAGGGACGGACTTCCTTTTTTATAACGACGACAGGAGACAAGGAATGACAACAGAAAACATCGTGCAGCGCCGCGACGTGCTGCGTACCGCCGCAGGTGCTGGCCTGGGCTTGCTGGGCGCGGGCAGCGTGTTGGCGCACGCATCGGCCTGGCCCACCAAGCCGGTGAACCTGTTGGTGCCGTTTCCTGCCGGTGGGGGCACCGACGCCTTTGCGCGCCCCCTGGCCGCGCAGTTCTCCAAAGCCACCGGTAAAACGCTGGTGATTGACAACCGCGGCGGCGCGGGCGGCACCGTGGGCGCCAGCTTTGCGGCCCGCGCGGCGGCCGATGGCTACACCCTGTTCATGGGCGGTGTGCACCATTCCATCGCCCCCGCCATGTACCCCAAACTCGATTACGACATCGAAAAGGACTTCATCCCCCTGGCGCTTCTGGCCCAAGTGCCCCAGGTGCTGGTGGTCAACCCCAAGACGCCCTCGGCCAACTTCAAGCAGTTCCTCGACCATGTGAAGAAGAACCCCGCCAAGCTCAACTACGGCTCGGCCGGCGCAGGCACGTCGCACCACCTGGCGGGCGAGCTGTTCAAGCAGCAAACGGGCACCTTCATCACCCACATCCCTTACCGTGGCGCGGGCCCCGCACTGCAAGACCTGATTGGCGGCAATGTGGACATGATGTTTGACGGCCTGGGCTCGTCCGCCGCGCACATCAAGGGCGGGCGCATCAAGGCGCTGATGGTGTCAGGCACCAAGCGCAACCCGGCCTTCCCCGATGTGCCCTGCGCCGCCGAAGTGGGCCTGCCTGACTACACCGTGACCACCTGGTACGGCCTGTGGGCGCCCAAGGGCACACCCGCCGATGTGCAGGCCAAAATCGTCGAAGAAATTCGCAAGCTCGGCTCGTTTGACGAACTCAAGTCCATCTGGGCCAACAATGGCGCAGACTACGGCGGCATGACGCAGCAGCAATTCGCCGCCTTCGTGAGCGGCGAAGTCAAGCGCTGGTCTGACGTGGTCAAGGCCTCTGGCGCAAAACTTGATTAACCCCCAAGACGGTGCAAACAAACCCGCCATGCCCGCTCGTTCCGCACAAGCGCACACCGTCGTTGTTGCAAATGCTCGCCATAGCCAGTGCTATGGCTGCGCTTTGCGCCTAGACGGAGTGTGCTTGTGCGGCGCGCTCGGGCACGCCGGGCTTATTCGCACCGTCCGCGCTTTGCGCCTTCCCCCTGAAGGGGGACGCCACCCGTGGCCTGGCAGAGCCAGTTCCACGGTGGCCTTGGCGATGGCGCTGCGCTGGTGCGAAGGTTGTGGGGATGTGTGAAGAGAATGGATTCCAAGATGTCGGGTGAAGTGTTGATGAATGCGGGTGAGGGCGGCGTGGTGCATGTCACCCTTCGCCACGCCGGGCGGCTGAATGCCATGTCGCGCTCCATGTGGCGCCAGTTGCGGTCGGTGTTTGAAGGCATTCAGGCCAGCAACGCGCGCTGCGTGGTGATGGCGGGCGAGGGCGGTGCCTTCTGCGCCGGGGGGGATATTTCGGAATACCCCGGTTTCCGGTTTGACGCAGCCGCGCTGCGCGACTTTCACGAAAACGACGTCTGGGGCGGCCTGAACGCCATGCTGGCGTGCGATGTGCCCATGGTCGCCAGCATCAGCGGCGCCTGCATGGGCGCGGGGGTCGAGATTGCCAGCTGCTGCGATGTGCGCGTGGCGGGCGCTGCGGCCCGCTTTGGTGCACCCATTGCCAAGCTCGGCTTTCCCATGGCCCCGCGCGAGGCGCAGCTGGTAGCTGCCGCTGTGGGTGAAACCGCTGCCCGCCAAATGCTGCTGGAAGCCGCCATCTTCACCGCCGCCGACATGCTGGGGCGCGGCTTTTTGAGCCGCGTGGTGCCCGACGACGATGTGCCCGCCGAAGCCCTGGCCAGCGCCCGCCGCATTGCCGCCCTGGCTCCGGGCGCCGCACGCATGAACAAGCAAGTGCTTCGAGCATTAAAAACGCCTCCAGCGCTTGATGGGAAAGCGCCAGCAGCTATTGAAATGATAGTGAACGGCCCGCACGACCCCTATGCCTACGCCGACAGCGCCGAGCACCGCGAAGGCATCACCGCGTTTCTTGCCAAAAGACCCCCTGTGTTTTAACCGCTGAACTGCCCGCCTACTTATGAGCAACCAAAACCTCTTCAGCGCCCTGCGCGCCGCCTTCCCGTCTGACCTGGACAGCACCGCCGTCGAAACCACGGCCGCAGACGGCACCCCGCTGTACTACACCTGGCGCGACCTGGACCGTGCCAGCGCCCGCATCGCCAACCTGCTCGCATCGCTCAAGCTGCCCGAAGGCAGCCGCGTGGCCGTGCAGGTTGAAAAATCGGTCGAAGCCATGGCCCTGTACCTGGCCACACTGCGCGCGGGCTACGTCTTTTTGCCGCTCAACACCGCCTACCAAAGCGCCGAGATCGAATACTTCATCGGCAACGCCGAGCCCGCTGTGGTGGTGTGCAGCCCCGGCAACTTTGGCTGGGTCAGCAAAATCGCCTTCACCCTGGGCACGCAGCATGTGTTCACCCTGGGTGACGACCGCACCGGCAGCCTGCTCGATCGCGCCGCCCACCACGGCGACGAGCACCAGGCAGTGGCCCGCAGCGCCGACGACCTGGCCGCCATCCTCTACACCAGCGGCACCACCGGCCGCAGCAAGGGCGCCATGCTCACGCACGGCAACATGCTCAGCAATGCCGTCATGCTCAAGGACTACTGGGGTTGGACGGCTACCGGAGGGCCTGATGGCAAGGGCGATGTGTTGATTCACGCCTTGCCCATCTTCCACGTCCATGGTCTGTTCGTCGCCATTCATGGCGCGCTCATCAACGGCAGCAAGATGATCTGGTGCCCCAAGTTCGACCCCAAGGCCGTCATCGCCGCCATGCCCCGCGCAACAGTGTTCATGGGCGTGCCCACGCTGTACGTGCGCATGCTGGCCGAGGCGGGCTTGAATAAGGATGCAGTGAAAAATATGCGCCTGTTCATCGCAGGCTCCGCGCCGCTGCTCATCGAAACCTTCAAGGAATGGCAGCAACGCACCGGCCACACCATTCTGGAGCGCTACGGCATGAGCGAAACCATCATGCTCACCAGCAACCCCTACAGCGCCGACAAGCGCTACCAAGGCCAGGATGAACGCCGTGGCGGCACCGTCGGCTTCCCCCTGCCGGGCGTGAGCCTGCGCGTGCAGGGCGACGACGGCAAAGACCTGCCCGTGGGCGAAATCGGCGGCATCCAGGTCAAGGGCCCCAACGTGTTCAAGGGCTACTGGCGCATGCCTGAAAAGACGGCGGAAGAGTTCACTAAAGACGGCTACTTCAAGACCGGCGACGTCGGCAAGGTCGATGAACGCGGCTACGTCCACATCGTGGGCCGCAGCAAAGACCTGATCATCAGCGGCGGCTACAACGTCTACCCCGCAGAGATCGAGGGCTACATCAACGAAATGCCCGGCGTGGCCGAAAGCGCCCTGGTCGGCGTGCCGCACCCCGACTTTGGCGAAGTGGGCGTGGCCGTGGTCATCGCCAAGCCTGGCGCTAAGCTGGATGCCGATGCCATCGTGGCCCAGCTCAAGTCGCAACTGGCCAACTTCAAGATTCCGAAGAAGTGCTTTGTGGTGGCAGAGTTGCCGCGCAATACGATGGGGAAGGTGCAGAAGAACCTGCTGAGGGATCAGTACAAGGGGTTGTTTGCTTGATGGTTGGAGGCCTGGCATCCAGGCCCGCCTTGGCGGGCCCCGATCAGCTCAAGCATCGGAATGCATCCATCCGCGAAACTTTAGGTTTGCCTAAAAGTGGGGAGGTGCATACTGCCAGCAAAAAATTCGTGTCGAAATGCGTTATCAGACTTGTGTTGATTAGACTGTTGTCGTCTAAATCTAGTTAGGCGTAAGGCAAAAGAATCCTCAAGCAGCAAAGACAAGAACCCATTGAATGGCCAGACTCATAGGCGTGATAGGCATAGTTCTAGTCGCATTATTCTTTCTGTTCATCCTGAAACGCGTCATTTCCTTCATCTTTAGGCGACGGAAATCGACAGTCCCATTCCACGAGGACTTGGCAGACGTCGCGGAAGACATTGCCGGTGCAGGCAAGGTTGCCGCTACGTTAGCAACAGCCGCCGCATACTTCGCTGCGCCGGCCGGTCTGTTAGCGGTGGCCGCAGCCATTGGTCTAGCACCTAAGCCCTTGATAGTTGTCCTACTGCCAGTCTTGGTCGCTTTTGCTGCTGGTGCGATCGTCTTGTCAACGTTGGCGAAGTTGTATGCCAAGAGCGCGCGACGAAATAGGGGGCTCAAGAAGAATGATGCCTAACCATCCGCTCAAGCCGACCCGCATACTGCGGGCGGCTTACCTAGCCCGTTAGAAATTCACATGAAGTCGGTGAAGAAGTCGAACAAGAAATTTGCAGAAAAATTAGCCTCAGTACCTATAGAGTATCAGGCCAGTGTCTATGCAAAAGAAATTAAACTGCAACACCAAGAAAAGCAAATCGAAAATAAAGAAAATTTGGCAAAGCACCGTAGTCTGCTGAAATCTTTGGAGAAGAAATTCCATGAAGAAAAGAGTGAAGAGTCACGCGTAATCCTTCTAAAAGAAATAGAGATTCAAAAGAAGATCATCAAGCGAGCTCCACGACCAAAGCGCAAGTGGTCGCCTATTCTGTCAGGCTCATTTGAATCAAATTTAAGATGAAGATGCGTTCTAAAATTTCGTTCAAATCTCCCCACCCTCGACGGCTACTCACCCTGTCCGCTTGATTTTAGCATTGCATAATGAACGAAATAGATATACCTACTGAAGATGGAAAATTCATCACTTGCAAGTCTATATATGCTTGTAAGAAAAAATGGAAGGATCTCCGAACCATTGAAAAGGAGACACAAGTTCGCTACTGTGCCGACTGCATGAAGCCTGTATTTTTATGCCGGAACCGTAAAGAGCTGATAAAACATGCAAATGATTCACATTGTGTCAATTTTCCCACAAGCCTGGATAGCGAATTCACTGGTTTTGTTCTCGTCTAACCAATCGTCGCAGCCGACCGCCTACGGCGGCGGCTGACCTCAGGGCGTTAGTCCCATTACCCGCTTTATGCAGGCCACTATTTATTCCAGGGTTTTGTCTTTCTCAAAGGTTTCTGCTTTGGGGTTTAGGCCGCTCGCCGGGCTTCGCCTGCTGGCTTGGTGTCAGTTTCAAGCCTTTTGGGCCTCTAGCGCTTGCCAGCCAAGCGCCAGCAGCTATCATTCTTGCAGCGCTTCGCCGCTTCCGTGGCTCCGTGCTTTTTCATGGGCCGCGCCCGTCTTCAAGTCAGGGCGCCCCCTTTTGGCCTTCGGGTCTAACTGTTCGTCGCAGCCGACCGCCTACGGCGGCGGCTGAACTCAGGGCGTTAGCCGTCAAAGAAAAACCATGAAGATCATGAAAATTATCACAATCGTCCCCCTTCTCTTAGGCATGCAATTTATCCATGCCCAAACAATAATCCTTGAAAAAGTACATCGAATGGGATTTAAACCATTTTCCACCTCAACAAAAGATGGAGAGTATCAAATAGATTTTGATGGAGAGGTTGTAACCCTACTTAAGAAAGCCGATAGCGCAATCACCTGCAGAATCAGGAGCAACACGCGCCAACTGGTAGAGGATGACGCAGGAAAATTGCACAAACCGCGCATTCTAGAGGCGTCATGCCCTGAGTTGACAGATTTGATGATTATTGAAAATATAAAAGGGGGTGTACAAATGAACTTAAGTCGATTCATGGATGGCATGCGCTACAGGAACCCTCTTGAGAAACTAAAATACAGAAACTGACCCCGTTGTTCAATCCTGCCCACATTCCACAGATAGTTCATTAGTCTCCATGCCATTTTTGCCAAGCACTAAAACCATTTCCAAAACTTATATTGGCGGCAAAAATATCACAGTCACTTTTGCCCATATGCACATCGGCGCAAAGTTTATGCTAAAGCTTGCCGAAGAGGATGAAGAAGGACAGTTATACACTCTCGTAGCGTCCCTAATTTTCAGCGCGTTTACGCTTGAAGCATATCTCAATCATCTCGGGAAATTACGCAGTAAGGAATGGGATGAAATTGAACGCAGGCATTCGAAACTTGAGAAATACAAATTATTCGCGCAAGCAGCCGAAATAAAATTCGATTTCAACGTCCGCCCCTACTGCACTTTGAAAGAATTATTTTCCTTCCGTGATCGAATGGCCCATGGAAAAACAACCGAGGAAGCTGTCTCAACCTACATCGACACACATGAGAAACGCCTTCCTCAAATACATGCAAAAACAGACTGGCAAACATTTGCAACGCTTGAATCCGCCCGCCAGTCCATCAAAGATGTGGAGCTACTAATCAAAGAACTTCACTCAATGAGCGGCTATTCTGGCAATCCATTCAGCAAGTTAGGAAGCGCTATCTATGGCGTCGTTCAAGAACGCCCCTAACCCTACGCTCAAGCCAACCCGCCTACGGCGGGCGGCTTATCTGGGCCGTTAGATAGCGAATTTTCTTTATGCCAGAGATATTGAAAATCTCCTCCTCATCCGAACTGCGCGAACCTATTCTTCGAGAGCGTTTAGAACGCGGCTACTGCAGTAGATTACAAGGGTTCTTTGCTTCGCATAACGGCAAAGAGACTGGCTTACTTTTGCATGAAGACTGGAGCGGCAGAAAATCTAGTTTAATTTACGAAATTTTTGTTCTTCCTTCATTTAGAAGAAAAGGACTGGGAGCGCTTTTACTCATTTGCGCCGAGCAATATGCAATTCAGCTTGGTTGCGATGTTATTCGTTTAAAACCACATGCAATTGCACAAGAGCCAGATAATATCACTCTAAAAAATTGGTATGAAAAAAAACTATCAACCATGCGCAGATATTAACGAATTTATGAAAAAATATTTAAATTCTTCAATTTTATCTATTGATTTTTGAGGCAACTATACATATATCAAAACCACTCATTGTTATGGATTCAATCGAAAAATTACAATTCTCTCTTCATGGAAAAATTGTATATATATTTATCGCCATTCTGTTTTTTGGCGCCAATTGTAATGCGCAAGTTAAAATAGAAGTAGACCCAGCCTACAGGCATATAGTTTCGTCCGAAAAATTGACTCTACCGCGAGGAGAAGCAACTTCCATTGAGCTGCATAGCAATAAATTCGGTGATCACTACGAATTTAGATATATCACCACTGCCCCAATCAAAATTTTTCTGATAAAACAAAAAGACATAGAAGACGAAAATCCAACTCCGAATTTTCTACTGCATCAAACACTGATCGGCTCCGGAGCAAAAACAATTCAGGTACCCGCAAACAATCAGTACGCGGCATTATTTTTAAAAAATGAAAATAGCTACGCAGCAGATACATACATACGAATAGACAGGGTAGGAAAAAGGCCGCAGTCCTCCAGAAAAAACATAGAAAATATTCTAAATATAACAATTGATGCCCTATCCAGAACATATAATTTACCAAGTATAAAAATCATAGCAAAACCATGTGGTGAAGTTAACGCCTTCTCCACCCCTAATATAGTTATTTGCACTGAGCTCATTGGAGACTTGGCTGAAAAAGGAACCATTGGCGCAATACATCCAATATTACTTCATGAACTGGCGCATTCATTAATGTACCTTTGGGGAATTGGAGATTACAGCAACGAGGATTTAGCCGACGAATTTGCCATGATGCTGATGTCAATATCAGCCCCAGATACACTCAACGATCTAATTGCATGGTTCAATAAGCAAGATTCAAAGTCGGAAATTTTATTAAAAAATATCAATGCTAGCAAACACTCGCTCTCCAAACAAAGAGCTGAAAATGCACGTAAAATTCTCCAAAATCCAAACAAATTATTGGAAAAATGGGGAAAATTGATGCACCCTCATAAAAAGTAGAAATTTATCTATCGGTGTGACTCGATGTATTTTTGGTTTGGTTCTAACTATTCGTCGCAGCCGACCGCCTTCGGCGTCGGCTGAAATCAGGGCGTTAGTCCCTTCACATCCCGCTTTATCCAGGCCAGCATTTATTCCAGTGCTTCTCCTTTGTCAAAGGTTTCTCCTTGGGAGTTCTTGCGCTGCGCTGGGCTTCGTTTGCATTCACTTCATCGGTTTCTAGCCTTTTGGGCCTCCAGCGCTTGTGCAGTAAGCGCCACCAGCTATCATTCTTGCAGCGATGCGTCGCCTTCTTGGCCCAGCGCCTTTTCCTGGGCCGTGTCCTTCGTCAAGTCAGTGCTCCCCCTTTTTGCGTTCGGGTCTAGCTCTGCGCTCAAGCTGTAGCGTTGGTGACGGCGTTGGCACCGTTCGCCCCTTGCTGCGGCGCGCAAAAAATACAGCCCGCCCCAGCCTCTGCAACCGCAGACGCAGCCGCCCCTTCGGCATGGTTGCAGCAATGCTCCAGCCACCCGGCCACCAGCCGGTACACCGACAAGTTGGTGCGGGCCGTGGGTGCGCACAGGTAGTAGCCCAGCGGGCTGTCAAAGCGGTCTTTCAGGGGCTCGACCAGCGAGCCCGCTGCCAGTTCGTCTTCCACCAGGCGGGTGGGCACGATGCCCACGCCAAAGCCTGAAACCGCTGCGCGGATGATGAGCGAGTAGAGGTTGAAGCCGGGCCCGAAGCGGCTGGCGCTGGTGTCCAGGCCGTGGGCTTCCATCCAGTCTTGCCAGGCCAGGGGCACCTCGATGTGCTGCAGCAGCGTGGCGCGCAGCAGGTCTTGCGGGGTGTGCAGGGGCAGGGTGTCACGCAGTTGGGGGCTACAGACGATGCTGGTTTCCTTGCCAATCAGGTAGCGCGCATTGGCGCTGGGCCAGTTGCCCTAGGGATGTCCTGCATAACTCCCTGCGGTCTGTGATAGCGCGGTCTCGGGCGGTCCGCTGCGTTGCTTTTTTTGCCAATAGCTCGGCTATTGGCTGCAAAAAGACGCCTTGCGGCCCATTCCGATCCGCACTACCACCGACTCGCGAGGGTTATGCAGGACATCCCTAGCCGTACTGGATGGCGGCGTCGAACTCGTGCGGCGTCGCAAAGTCGTGCGCGTGCTGGTAGCGCACGAAGTTCAGCGACACCTGCGGCAGCGTGCGCTGAAAGTGCCCCAGGCGGGGCCGCAGGCATTGCTCTGCCAATGGGGCGCCGCTGGGCTGCCCGCAAACCAGTCGGGAATGAAAAAACACCGAGAGGGCGCAGAGCCTTCTCGGTGTTTTGCTATGATTTGCATAGCTGCTAGCGCTTGCTGAATAAGCGCTAGAGCCTGTTTTGATACTTAATTTGGTGATTAACGCAGCACCAGCACAGGGATGTGCGAGTGTGTCAGCACGTGCTGGGTTTCGCTGCCCAGCAGCAGGCGCTTGAGGCCCTTGCGGCCGTGCGATGCCATCACGATCAGGTCGCACTTGTGCTTTTTGGCGGCAGAAATCACGGCCTCGGCCACCAGGTCGGACTTGGCGGTCACGGCTTTCACGGTCACGCCTTGGGCTGCGCCCTGGGCCTTGACGGCATCCACCATGGCCTGGGCGGCGTCGCCCCACTGGCCTTCGATGCGTTTCACATCGCTTGCGTCCACCGGCATGCCCCCTTCAAAGTAGCTGCGGGGGTAGCGGGGCACCACTTTGAGTGCGACCACGGAGGCGCCGGTCAAGGCCGCCAGAGACAGGCCGCTTTCAACAGCCTTGTCGGACAAAGGTGAACCGTCGGTTGCAATCAGGATGCGTTTGTACATGGGGGCTCCTCAAAGTGATGTAACAAGCTTAGGATGCATCATCTTTTGTGGCTTGATTCAGGTCAATAAGGATGTCATGTTCCGCGGATAGGCTTGAACCATGTCAATGTTTCGCTCCGGTGCGCCGGAAATTCCGGTGGCGCCTGTGGTTGGCGCTTCCGAGGCGGCGGTGGACCCAGCAGCCGTGTCTCTTCTGGACGACCCACAAGAGTGGCTGGGTTTTGGTCGGCCTTGCACGCCTTCAGGCTCTGCGCTGGACGCAAGTGCCGTGGCAGACCCTGCCAGCTCAACCTGGGATTCGCATGTGGTGCTGGATGGAATGCATTGCGCGGCCTGTGCCCTCACCATTGAAGATGCCTTGAAGTCCGTGCCCGGTGTGTTGCAGGCCGATGTGAGCGCCGCCACCCGTCGCGCCCGCGTGGTGTGGCAGCCGGGCAGGGTGCTGCCATCGCAGTGGATGGCAGCGGTGCGCAGCGCGGGGTATCGCGCGGTTCCGGCCATGGATGCTTTTGTGCGCGGCCAGCGGCTGGTGGAAAGTCGCCGTGCGCTGTGGCGCTGGCTGGTGGCCGGTTTTTGCATGATGCAGGTGATGATGTACGCATGGCCTGCGTACGTGGCGCAGCCCGGCGATTTGTCGCAAGAGATGGAAACGCTGCTGCGCTGGGCCTCGTGGGTGATTTCGCTACCCGTGGTCTTTTTTGCCTGCGGCCCTTTCTTTACCAGTGCCTTGCGCGATGTACGCCAGCGGCAGGTGAGCATGGACCTGCCCGTGGCGCTTGGCATGGGCATCACCTTTGTGGTGAGCACGGCAGGCACCTTCGACCCCAATGGCATTTTTGGTCGCGAGGTGTACTTCGACTCGCTGACCATGTTCGTTTTCTTCCTGCTCACCGGGCGCTGGCTGGAGTTGCGCCTGCGTGACCGCACGGCCGGTGCGCTGGAGGCAGTGCTCAATCGCCTGCCCGACAGCGTGGAGCGCTTGGGCGCTGACGGCGCATTCACCCGCGTGGCGGTGCGGCGCTTGGTGGTGGGCGACACGGTGCGTGTCTTGCCGGGCGAGGCGTTTCCGGCCGACGGCACGATTCTCAAAGGCAGCACCCAGGCCGACGAAGCCCTGCTGACTGGTGAATCGACCCCGGTGCACAAGCCCGAAGGCAGCGCGGTAACGGCTGGCAGCTACAACCTGCAGTCGTCGGTAGAAGTTCGCGTGGAATGTGTGGGCGCCCAAACCCGCTTTGCACAGATCGTGGCCTTAATGGAGAGCGCTGGCCTGCAAAAGCCACGCCTGGCCCAGCTGGCGGACCGCATCGCCAAACCGTTTTTGGTGGCAGTGTTGCTGGCCGCCTTTGCTGCTGCTGCCTGGTGGTGGCCCAAAGACCCAGGGCACGCGCTGATGGTGGCGGTGGCGGTGCTCATCGTCACTTGCCCCTGTGCGTTGTCGTTGGCCACCCCGGTGGCGATGTTGACGGCAGCAGGTACGCTGGCGCGGCAGGGCGTGCTGGTGCGCAACCTGCAAGGGCTGGAGGCCCTGGCGCAGATCGATACGGTGGTGTTTGACAAAACGGGCACGCTCACGCGCGATGCGATGGCATTGCACACGGTGCGGCTGGCGGGTGGCGATCTGGATCGGGCAAGTGCCTTGTCGTTGGCTGCCGCGTTGGCGCGGCAGTCCTTGCATCCGGCATCGCGTGCCCTGGTGGAAGCTGCTGGCGCGGACGATGGTCGTTGGCTGGTTTCCCATCTGGAAGAGCAGGCAGGGCTCGGTTTGAGTGCTGATGTGCAAGACCGCACGGGGCAATGCCCGCCACGCCGCGTGCGCCTGGGCTCTGCCATTCATGCCGGTGTGATGGCGCGTGAGCCTGGTGCTACCGAATTCGCAGAAGATGCGGACGGCGCTGCGCTGTGGGTCGTCTTGGCCGAAGAGCGCGGTGAGCCAGGCCACGCGCAGACGCTGGAAATGGCCCGGTTTGGATTGGTTGAAGACCTGCGCGCAGAGGCCGCCACGGTGGTGCGTGCGCTGGCCGATGCGGGCCTGGGTGTGCAGATGCTGTCTGGCGACCGCCCAGAAGCGGTGCAGCGCGTGGCTGCGCAGGCGGGTATCACCGAGGCCCGCGGGGCTTGTACGCCGCAAGACAAACTGGCGGCGCTGCAAAGCCTGCAGGCCCAGGGCCACCACGTGGCCATGGTGGGCGATGGCTTGAACGATGGCCCTGTGATGGCGGGAGCCCACGTGTCATTCGCTTTTGGCCGTGCTGTTCCCCTGGCGCGCTCTCGGGCAGATTTCGTGGTGCTGCGGGACAGTTTGACTCAGGTACCCCAGGCAGTGCTGCTGGCGCGCAAAACCTTACAGATTGTGCGGCAAAATCTATGGTGGGCCGCTGGGTACAACGCTCTGTGTGTTCCTTTGGCTGTGGTGGGCTGGATGCCTGCCTGGCTCGCGGGATTGGGCATGGCGCTCAGCTCGCTGTTGGTGGTGCTCAATGCCGCCCGCCTTTCCAAGGGATTGCCAGAGGCGCCGGGTGGCGCTCATGGCGATCCGTCGCCTTCTATTTCGCAGGCAGCAGGGGGTTCATCTGCTGCCGTGTCGTCATTTCAAACTGCGGAGCCCGCCTGATGGACATCCTTTATTTATTGATTCCTCTGTCTGTGGTTCTGGTGCTGATGATCCTGGCCGGCCTGTGGTGGGCCGTGTACCGCGGACAGTTTGAAAGTGTGGAACAAGAGGGGGAGCGCATTCTCCGAGACGGTTGACTTTCGTCAATAACCGCAATGGCAGTCTGGTTAAAACTTGTATCGCAATACAAAGAGGTGTCCGATGGATTTTCCAAAAACAAATGCTGCGCATTACAACGACACGGTCGTGCGTCAGTTCTCAATCATGGCCGTGGTTTGGGGGGTGGTCGGCATGCTGGTGGGCGTCATCATTGCCGCCCAGTTGGCATGGCCAGAACTCAACCTAGGCATTTCATGGCTTAGTTATGGCCGTTTGCGCCCACTGCATACCAATGCGGTGATTTTTGCTTTTGGTGGCTGCGCTTTGTTCGCCACCAGCTACTACGTGGTGCAGCGTACCTGCCAGGTTCGGTTGTTTGCGCCGGCCCTCGCATCGTTCACGTTCTGGGGTTGGCAGTTAGTCATTCTGGCTGCCGCCATCAGCCTGCCGCTGGGTTACACCTCCGGCAAGGAATACGCTGAACTGGAATGGCCTATCGACATCCTGATAACGCTGGTCTGGGTGTCCTACGCCATCGTGTTCTTTGGCACGGTGGGTACGCGCAAGGTCAAGCACATCTACGTGGCCAACTGGTTCTTTGGCGCCTTCATTCTGGCTGTGGCATTGCTGCACCTGGTGAACAGCGCTGCAGTGCCCGCAGGCTTCATGAAGAGCTACTCGGCCTATGCTGGCGTGCAGGATGCCATGGTGCAGTGGTGGTATGGCCACAATGCCGTGGGCTTCTTCCTGACCGCAGGCTTCCTGGGCATGATGTATTACTTCATCCCCAAGCAGGCTGGTCGCCCTGTGTACTCGTATCGCCTGTCGATCGTGCACTTCTGGGCCCTGATCTTCACTTACATGTGGGCGGGTCCTCACCATCTGCACTACACCGCGCTGCCTGACTGGACGCAGTCCGTCGGTATGGTGTTCTCGCTGATTTTGTTGGCTCCCAGCTGGGGCGGCATGATCAACGGCATCATGACCCTGTCGGGCGCATGGCACAAGCTGCGTGACGATCCTATCCTGCGCTTCCTGATCGTGTCCCTGTCGTTCTACGGCATGTCCACGTTCGAAGGTCCGATGATGTCCATCAAGACCGTCAACGCACTGAGCCACTACACCGACTGGACCGTGGGCCACGTTCACTCTGGTGCCCTGGGCTGGGTGGGTCTGATCTCCATGGGCTCGCTGTACTACCTGGTGCCCCGCCTGTTTGGCCGCGAAAAGATGCACTCCATCAAGGCGATTGAACTGCACTTCTGGATGGCCACCATCGGTATCGTGCTTTACATCGCTGCAATGTGGATTGCCGGTGTGATGCAAGGCCTGATGTGGCGCGCTGTGAACCCTGATGGCACGCTCACCTACACCTTCGTTGAAAGCGTGAAGGCTACCTATCCCTTCTATGTGATCCGTGTGGCCGGTGGTCTGCTGTATCTCGGCGGCATGCTGGTGATGGCATGGAACGTGTGGGCAACTGCAATCTCTGGCCGTTCGGTCAAGGTGGCTATCCCCGCCGTGAACACTGCCCACGCTTGAGCCTCAAGGAGCTAACCCATGTCTCAAAACAACAAGCAAGCTTCTGCCGGTTTCAGCCACGAGAAGATTGAAACCAACAACTTCTTGATGATCGTGCTGATCCTGGTGGTGATCGCCATTGGCGGCCTGGTGGAGATCGTGCCCCTGTTCTTCCAGAAGTCCACCACGGAAGCTGTGAAGGGCGTGGAGCCCTACACAGCCACCCAGCTGATTGGGCGTGATGTGTACATCCGTGAGGGTTGCTACAACTGCCACTCGCAGATGATTCGCCCCTTTCGTGCAGAAACCCTGCGCTATGGTCACTACTCGGTGGCGGGTGAGTTTGTGTACGACCACCCCTTCCAATGGGGCAGCAAGCGCACAGGTCCTGACCTGCATCGCGTGGGCGGCAAGTACAGCGACGAATGGCATCGCATCCACTTGAACAACCCACGTGACGTGGTGCCTGAGTCCAACATGCCTGCCTACCCCTGGCTTGAGAAGACCCTGGTCAATCCGGCCGATTTGGCTCCTCGCATGAAGGCGCTGCGCACTGTGGGCGTTCCATACACCGACGCGCAAATCACCGCAGCCGCTGATGAGGTCAAGGGCAAGACGGAGTTGGATGCACTGATCGCCTATCTGCAAGTCATGGGCCGCGCGCTCAAGTAAGGGAGGGTTGGCATATGGACATCACCACCATGCGCATTGTGGCCACGCTGGCTTCAATGGTCTGCTTCATCGGCATCTGGGTGTGGGCCTACATGGGCCGCAACCGTGCCAAATTTGATGAGGCTGCTCGCTTGCCCTTTGAGCAAGAATGAACTCCACCAGAATGAGAAAAACCCATGAGTGACTTCACCAGCAATTTCTGGTCGGTCTTTGTGACCGCGCTGACCCTGGTCGGCATCATTGGCTGCGCCGTGCTGCTTTGGATGGCAGGCCGCAAGAAGGTCGTATCAACGGCCGACAACACTACAGGCCACGTCTGGGATGAAGACCTGGTGGAAATGAACAACCCCCTGCCGCGCTGGTGGGTGTGGATGTTCGTTCTGACCATCATCTTTGGCTTGGGCTACCTGGCTGCCTACCCAGGTTTGGGTAGTTCAGCCGGCAAGCTTGGCTGGACCCAGAAGGGCGAATATGAGGCAGAAGTGGCCAAGGCCAACAAGGAGTTGGAACCCCTGTACGCCCGCTTTGCATCCATGACCCCTGAAGCGATTGCCGTGGACACGCAAGCCAAGGCCATCGGTGAACGCCTGTTCATGAACAATTGCGCTCAATGCCATGGTTCTGACGCCCGCGGCAGCAAGGGTTTCCCCAACTTGGCCGACGGCGACTGGTTGTACGGTGGCACACACGACAAGATCCTGGAAACCTTGCAAAAGGGCCGCATTGGCAACATGCCTCCCATGGCTGCTGCCGTAGGTTCTCCAGAAGATGTGCGTAACCTGTCGCACTATGTGCTCAGTCTGTCGGGTAGCCCCCACGATTCTCTGCGTGCTTCTTTGGGCAAGTCCAAGTTTGGTGCTTGCGCCGCCTGCCACGGCATGGACGGCAAGGGCAATCAGGCTTTGGGTGCGCCCAACCTGACTGACGACATCTGGCTGCATGGCTGGGGTGAAGCAGCGATTACCGCCATGATCAACAATGGCAAGGTCAATCAGATGCCTGCACAGGCAGACAAGTTGACCGAAGCGCAGATCAAGGTGCTGGCCTCGTATGTTTGGGGATTGTCAAACAACAAGGCGCAGTGATGCGAACGCGGGGCGGTGCCTGAGGGCGCCGCCCCTTTGTTGTTTCTGAAGTTTTGGATTAAGTAGAGAGCGCCACCATGAAGCCACCCAGCGAGTCTCCTCGCAAGGTTATTCCTATCGCTCCTGTTGCCGCAGATGGTTCGGAAGTGCCCAGCAGCCAGGTCGAGATCGTCTCCCTGTACGAAGCGCAAAAGAAGATCTACCCGCGATCCATCAGCGGAGTATTTGCCCGGTGGCGCTGGGCGATGGTGTTTCTCACACAACTGGTGTTTTATGGCTTGCCCTGGCTGGAGTGGGGGCAGCGCCAGATGGTGCTCTTCGATTTGGGAGCGCGTCGCTTTTATATCTTTGGCTTGGTGCTGTACCCGCAGGACTTCATCTACCTGACGGGTTTGCTGATCATTTCAGCGCTCTCGCTGTTCCTGTTCACCGCCGTGGCCGGGCGTTTGTGGTGTGGCTTTTCATGCCCGCAAACGGTGTACACCGAAATTTTCATGTGGATCGAGCACAAGATCGAAGGTGATCGCAGTGCCCGTTTGCGCCTGGATGGTGGGCCTTGGACTTTCGAGAAGATCCGCAAAAAATTCTTCAAGCAGATTGTCTGGATCACCGTAGCCTTGTGGACAGGCTTTACTTTTGTGGGCTACTTCGTGCCGATCCGCGAATTGGGTGTGGAGTTGCTGGCATGGCAGGGTGGTTGGCAGATTTTCTGGGTGCTCTTCTACGGGTTCGCTACCTATGGGAACGCTGGCTTCATGCGCGAGCAGGTGTGCAAGTACATGTGCCCTTATGCCCGCTTCCAGAGCGCCATGTTTGACAAAGACACTTTGATCGTCAGCTATGACGTAGAGCGTGGCGAGCCTCGCGGCCCACGTAACAAGACGGTGGATTACAAGGCGAAAGGCCTGGGCGATTGCATTGATTGCACGTTGTGTGTTCAGGTGTGTCCGGTGGGCATCGATATCCGCAAGGGTTTGCAGTACGAGTGCATCGGTTGCGGTTTGTGCGTTGATGCGTGCAATACCGTCATGGACAAGATGAAGTACCCACGCGGGTTGATTCGCTTCACTACCCAGAATGGTGTGGTCAAACGCTGGACCCAATCGCAGATGTTGCGGCGTGTGCTGCGTCCCCGCGTCTTGGTCTACAGTGCCGTGCTTGTCGCCTTGTGTGTGGCGATGTTGGCGAGCCTGGTGACGAGAACACCGCTGAAAGTGGACGTGGTTCGCGACCGGGCCGCCTTGTCGCGCATCGTGGCTGGGGGTAAGTTGGAAAACATCTACCGCATTCAGATCATGAACGCTACCGAAACTCCGCAGCGCTACCGCATAGATGCCAAGGGTCTTGAGGGACTTGAAGTTGTGTCTGAAGTTTCGGTGGAGGTCGATCCCGCTCAGTCTCGCTGGGTTGCTGTGCGATTGCAGGTGCCTTATGGGTCTGCTTCACCTGGGTCTCATCCCATCACCTTTGAAATTGGTGCCGAGGGTGGCGGTGCCCACGTGGCAGAAAAAACCGTATTTTTGGTTCCCAGGTAGTACCGTTCTCATTCAACGTACAAGCCTGACTTAATGGAGTTTGCTATGTCTACTGTTTCTTCCTCAGCCACGCCAGCTGCAGCCCCATGGTGGAAGTTTGGCCATGTGTGGCTGGTATTGGCTGGCCCTTTGGTGGTCATTGTTGCGGGGTTCATTACTTTGTGGCTTGCGATGTCGCGCCCAGATCCTGTGGTCGCGGAGGATTACTACCAGCGAGGTATTGACATCAACAAGACCCTGGAACACCCAGAGAAGAGCTTGGCACCTGCGATGAAAGGGCGCAATCACGCTGCGACCCCGCCAGAAGCGCAGCCGAGGTGATTGTGAAGTCACTCTGGTTCACTGAATTTCGCAACGACCCAATACAAGACCGCAAGGAAACAGCACGATGTGGACACAGCGCCTGATGTGGATTGCCTGGCCAGCCTTTTTGGTGGCAGGTGTGATTGAGATGCTCGTTTTTGCGATGGTGGACCCGCAAGACCTTCACTGGTTCGGGCAGCCCGTCACCTTGTCGAGAACAGGCGTCTACACCTTGGCGTTCTTTGGGTTCTGGGCGCTCACCATGGTGTCCAGCGCGCTCACCACCTTGCTTGCGATGTCTCCCTTTGAGCTGAATCGTTGCCCGGTGCCAGACGAGGAGCGCCCTGACGATTGCCGCAAGCATCCCTCCTGCACTTGAATAAAAAATGCCGCGCTGTATGGCGCGGCATTGTCGGAGGCGTCAGCGAAGTGCTCGTCAGTTGTCCGGCACCTCTGTCGAAAATTTTTCAGTGGCAGGCTTGTTGGTTGTTCACGATGCGGCGTAGGGCATCGGTATCTAGAATGCGGACATGTCTTTGCCGCACTTCCACGGTGCCTTCTTCCACGAACTTGGAGAACGTGCGGCTCACGGTTTCAAGCTTGAGGCCGAGATAACTGCCGATTTCTTCTCGCGTCATTCGCAATACCAGCTCAGATTGGGAGAAGCCTCGCGCGTGCAGGCGCTGCACCAAATTGAGCAAAAACGCCGCCAGACGCTCTTCTGCACGCATGCTTCCGAGCAGAAGCATCACGCCATGTTCACGCACGATTTCACGGCTCATGATTTTGTGCACATGGTGTTGTAGTGCAGTGACTTCGCGCGAGAGCTCCTCTATGCGATCAAACGGCATGACGCAAACTTCTGCGTCTTCCAGAGCTACGGCGTCGCAGGTGTGATGGTCATTCACGATGCCATCCAGGCCAATGATTTCCCCGGCCATCTGGAATCCTGTGACTTGATCGCGACCATCTTCTGTCGCCACGCAGGTCTTGAAGAAGCCCGTGCGAATGGCATACAGCGAGGTGAAAGCTTCTCCATTACGGAAAAGCGTTCCGCCGCGCTTGATCTTGCGCCGCACGGCTACCACTTCGTCGATGCGTTGCAGCTGCTCTTCGTTGAGCCCCACAGGCATGCAAAGCTCACGGAGATTGCAGTTGGAGCAGGCGACTTTGATGGTGAGCGGATTCATGGCGCAGAAACCAGTTGGTTGTTCGAGCATATCGTGCTCGACGAGAGAGGCCGAAGTGCCTCGCACAGTGCTTAGAAGCGGATGATATGCATCAAATTGTCGCTCCACCAGCAGCGGGTTCACTTGATTCAAGTCAAGGACGAAGAGGGTAAGGTGCGGCACAGTAACCGAGTACGCAAGGATATCTCATGACCGCTGTTACCCCAGAACTCCTTACCCGGTTTGATGTGCCGGGTCCCCGATACACCTCTTATCCAACGGCAGACCGTTTTGTGGAGGCTTTTGGTCAGGAGGACTATGCCTTGGCGTTGGCCCAAAGGCATTTGGGGACAGGCTCTAAAGCCATGCCGTTGTCGCTGTATGTGCATATCCCATTTTGCGAGTCGCTATGCTACTACTGCGCTTGCAACAAGATCATTACCAAACACCATGATCGTGCTGATGTCTATTTGCGGTACCTGAGCCGCGAAATTGATTTGCACACGGCCCAATGTGGCGTGGGACAGGTGGTCAGCCAGTTGCATCTGGGCGGTGGGACCCCCACGTTCCTGTCTGATGATGGGCTGCGTGAGTTGATGTCCATGCTCAAGCGCAGCTTCACTCTGGCTCCCGGTGGGGAATATTCCATCGAAGTGGATCCTCGCACGGTCAATGCAGAGCGTCTGGCGCTGTTGGCAGAGTTGGGTTTCAACCGGTTGAGTTTTGGCGTCCAGGACTTCGACTCTGAAGTCCAAAAGGCAGTACACCGTGTTCAGCCCGCAGAGCAAGTTTTTGCTTTGGTCGAATCTGCACGCACCATTGGGTTTGACTCCATCAACGTGGACTTGATTTACGGCTTGCCACGCCAAACCCCTGAGTCATTTGATCGGACGTTGTCACAGATTGCCCAGCTTCGACCCGATCGCATTGCGTTGTACGCATATGCACATCTGCCTGAGCGCTTCAAGCCCCAGCGTCGCATCATTTCAGCGGAGTTGCCCACAGCAGGTGCCAAAGTCGCCATGCTTTCGCGTTCGCTGGATGCATTTATTGACGCTGGCTATGTATACGTCGGCATGGATCATTTCGCTTTGCCTACTGATGCGTTGGCCATTGCAAAACGGCAGGGGCGCCTGCACCGCAATTTCCAGGGATACAGCACCCAACCCGATTGCGATTTGATTGGGCTGGGCGTGTCAGCGATTGGACGCATTGGGGCGACCTACAGCCAAAACGCCAAGACCCTGGATGAGTATTACGATTTCCTTGACCAGGGTCGCCTGCCAGTCGTTCGGGGGCTGGCATTGAACCGGGATGACTTGGTGAGACGCGCTGCGATCATGGCGTTGATGTGCCAAGGTGAACTGCTGATTGAGCCGATGGAGCAGGCATGGCTGATCGACTTCAAAAAGTACTTTGCTGCTGAACTGGACCGTTTGAAGGACATGGAAACCCAAGGTCTGGTGGAGTTGGGCAGTGAAGGGGTTCGAGTGACGCCCATGGGCTGGTTCTTTGTGCGCGGTATTGCGATGGTCTTTGATCGTTACCTGCAGGCCGATCGCACCCGCGCCCGCTTCTCCCGCATCATCTGAGCAGGGCTACGAACAGCATGTCGGCTACTGTTGCATGGACCGCCCTGGTCATGGGTTTGGTGGGTGGTAGCCACTGCTTGGCCATGTGCTCTGCTCCGTGCGCTGCGGTGGTGGGGGCAGGGCGCAAGCCGGAAGGCTTGACTGCGCTTGAGCAGCCTATTCAATGGACAAATAAAAAGCCTCGTTCCGTCCAGCCGTGGTTGCGCACAGGGGTTTTTCATGGGGGGCGCATCGTTGGGTATGCGGCGCTGGGTGCCATCGCGGCCTGGGCCATGGACAGTTTGGCTTGGCTTACACAGCAAACCATGGCACTTAGGCCTTTGTGGACCCTGACGCACGTGGCCATTCTGGCGTGGGGGTTGATGATGCTGATCCAGTCGCGACAGCCAGCCTGGATTGAACAGGCGGGCCGTTCAGTCTGGGGGCGTGTCCAGCCGCTGCTTGGTTCGTCAACAGGTGTGGCCAGTGCTGGCGCATTGTGGGCATTCATGCCGTGCGGTTTGCTCTATTCGGCCTTGCTGGTGGCGGCACTCAGCGGCGGGCCTTTGCAGGGTGCTTGGACCATGGCGCTGTTTGCTGTGGGCAGCGGTCTTTGGCTCGTGGGTGGCCCCTTGGCCTGGCGGTGGGTACGGCAGCGTCTGGGTTCACTGCGGGGTGACTGGGGCACGCGCATCAGTGGCGCTCTTCTCTGCGGTGTCGCCGTGTGGGCGTTGTGGATGGATTTGGTATACAAGCCCTCGCTCTGGTGCCGTTGAGGTGTTCATAGGCCTGAGGCAGCAGCGTTTTCAGGACCGAGCGTGTCGAAGGGCGACCGTGCGCATTGACGTTCGAGCCGCTCCGCATTCCTTTGTGTGGTGAGCCCGCGCTCTGCATACGTCAGGAGCGATTACATCGCAGCTAACGTGAACCAATCTCTCCCTTGTTAAGAGGCTGTCTGCACTGAGCATGCAAAAGACATTTGCATCCGAGGCGAGACACCACGTTCCTCAAGGAAGCATCAGAAGTGGTGATAATGGGCCCCAACAATTGTGGTTCTATTGTTACCTTTTGCTTCCTATTCCCGGGCTGTTGTGAATACGTTCGTTCTCATCGATATAAGCCAATTGCGTATTGGCATGTATATCCAGTTGGATCTGGGCTGGATGCACCATCCCTTTCCGGTGAGCAGCTTTCGTATTGGTTCGGCAGAGCAGATTGCCACTTTGCGCGAATTGGGGCTCACAAGCGTCAAAGTTCTTCCTAAAAAGAGCGATCCAGAGTTTCGCGATGGGTTGCTGGCCACCCCCGCAGATTCATCTGGCAATGCAACTGATGGCTCGGCGGACTCCAGCGGCGCGCCTGCAGAACAGCCCACTTACTCCTCGCCAGGCGAGTCGGCAGCGTTGCGCCGCAGAATGTTGCTCGCAGCTCAGAATGCGTCGCTCCTCGCTTGTGACCGGCGGTTTCGCCAGGCTACCAAGCAATACATGTCGATGGAAAAGCTGGTGGCCCAGCAGCCCCAGCTGGCTCAGGCAGAAGGGCAGTCGCTGGTTGCCGAGTGCGTTACAGACCTTCTGGAAAATGGGGATTCGGCCATTCGCCTTCTTTCCGAGGGGGTAGGAGAACCCGGGGCCTTGCACCCCGTCAATGTGATGGTTCTCAGTCTGCTGCTGGGCAAGGCACTCGGGATGAAAAGCGCCGAGCTTCATGATTTGGGAGTTGCAGCGCTGTTGCATGACATCGGCAAGGTCGGCATGCCGTTGAGCGTCGCTTTTGCCTCACCCGCCATGACGCCCGCAGAGCGTGTGAAGTATGAAAGTCATGTCGCTGCATCGGTCGCTCTTGCCACCCGCATGGGATGGGGCAAGGAAGTCCTCGCGACGATTGCCCAGCACCACGAAATGGTGGATGGTTCTGGATTCCCGCTGCAAAGGCGTGCTTCGGAATTGGGGCGCTCCAGCCAGGTGGTGGCCCTGGTCAACCACTACGACCGCATGTGCAGTCCGGTCGGGGGCGGAGGTCTGACCCCCCACGAAACCCTGTCGATCATTTTTGCGCAGCACAAGGCACGGTTCGATTCTGTAGTGCTCGGCGCTTTCATCCGCATGATGGGGGTCTATCCCCCGGGCTCCATCGTCCAATTGGTGAACGACCGTTATGCCATCGTGGCCTCGGTCAATTCCTCGCGCCCCCTGCGCCCTCGGGTGATCGTGCATGACTCGCGCGTTCCCAAAGACGAGGCTCCGATCTTGGACCTGGAGTCCGTCCCTGAGCTGGGTATTCGTCGCAGCTTGAAGCCATCTCAGTTGCCCCGTGATGCGCTGGACTATCTGTCTCCACGCAAGCGCATCTGCTATTTCTTTGAGCGTGCCGTGAACTCCGACGCTCCTGACACAGAGGCCCAGGCGTCGTGACTTATTCCTTGCCGCAGTCCTGGCTGGACGCGATGCTGGAAGCGGTTTGCCTGGTAGATGAGACCTCCCTGCACATTCTTGCCGCCAACCACGCTGTAGCTGAGCTGGTGGGTAAGCCCGTCCACGAATTGGTAAACACGCCCGTTCAAGGCTTGGCAGCCACTCCACAAGACTTTGCGTTTTGGTCTCAGCCGGTGCAGTCCCTGGCAGAAGGCATTCATTCAGAGACCAGCGTGTTGCATGCCAGCGGTGCCCTCGTGCCTGTGGAGCGAAGCGTACGCGGAGTGACCCTCCCAAATGGAGGAGGGGCTCTCCTCCTGACCATGATAGATCTGACGGCGCAACGTTCTACCGAGCGAGAGCTGGAGACTTTGCTATCGGAATTAAGGGCTACCCTGGACTCCGCGGCAGATGGCATGCTGGTGTGCGCCATGGATGGCAGCATTCGAGCTTTCAACCAGCGGTTGGTCAACATCTGGCGCATCCCTGCGGAGCTGCTCACGCGACGTGATGATCCGGCCGTTTTTGCGCACATGGCAAAACAGGTGCGTGAGGCAGAGCTGTATTCCGAGCGGTTGCGGGAGATTGCTGCCGATCCGATGCAGGAGAGCTCGGACATCCTTGAACTGACCGAAGGCACCGTGCTGGAGCGCCGCTCGGTACCGCAGTTCAGTCATGGTCTGCCGGTGGGCAGGGTGTATTCATTCCGTGACGTCACGCGTCAGGCGGAAACGCAGGCACATTTGCGTCTGGCTGCCCGGGTGTTCGAATCCAGTCTCGACGCCATTTTCATCGCAGACAGCCAGCACCGTATCCTGCGCATGAATCCTGGTTGCCTGAAGCTGATTGGCTCGGCAACAGAGTTGCACGTGGGCCAGCCCGCAGTCTCGCTCTTCGAGCTAGAAAGTCCAGACCGCTGGATGACTGACGTGAAAGCGGGATGGAAGACATCGGGTTTCTGGGAGGGGGAGCTTTGGCTGCCGCGGGTCGGCTTGCCGCCTTGTGCGGTGCAGCTTTCCTGGGTCGTCGTGTACGACGATGGCGGGAAGGTCATGCAGAGCATTGGCTTCATGCGCGATCTGACTGCCCAGCATAACGCTCAAAAGCGGATCAAGGAGCTCGCTTACACCGATGTCCTCACGGGATTGCCCAACCGATTGTTGCTGTCACAGCGCGTGGAAACCGCGATTGCGGATGCGCAGGAGCAGTCTGATGGCTTCGCCGTGTTGTTTTTGGATCTCGATCGTTTCAAGATCATCAACGATTCGTTGGGGCATCCCTTTGGTGACCGGGTTCTTCAGCTGGTGGCGGAGCGACTGCAAACCTGCCTGCGCCAGACCGACATGCTCTGTCGGCTGGGTGGAGATGAGTTTGTGATCTACCTGCATGGAGGAAATGCCACGGTGGCCGAGGGTGTCTCGCGGCGCATTCTGGATGAGATGCTGCGGCCGTTCACGCTGGATGACATGGGTTTCTCCATTCAGTGCAGCATCGGTATTGCGTTGTACCCGCATGATGGCTTGTCACTGGACGATCTGATCAAGCAGGCAGATACGGCCATGTACCGCATCAAGGACAGGGGGCGCGGGAGCTATGGCTTTTACCAACCCCAAATGAATGCCAACTTGCTATCTCGCATGAAGCTGGAGCATTCCATGCGGCAGGCATTGGGATTGGATCGCATGGCTGTGCATTACCAGCCTCAGGTCAATCTGGAGACAGGTCGCATCACGGGTGCCGAAGCCTTGCTTCGGTGGCGGGATCCGGATCTTGGTGCGGTGTCTCCTGCAGTGTTCATTCCTTTGGCGGAAGAGTGTGGCTACATCGTTGCTTTGGGCGCCTGGGTCATGGAGCAGGCCATCCGTCAGTGCGCCGGATGGGTGGAGTTGGGGCACCCCATGGTGGTGTCGGTCAACGTTTCGGCACTAGAGTTCAGGCAGCCTGACTTTATCGATCGGCTGACTGCGTTGCTGGCCACGTACCAGCTCCCGGCTCATTGGCTGGAATTGGAGTTGACGGAAAGCATCCTGCTCCAGGATGCGCATGAGACAGAGCAGCGTCTGAGAGTGCTGGGGGACCTGGGTGTGCGCCTGGCGATTGATGACTTCGGAACGGGGTACTCCAATCTGGGCTACCTCAAGAAGCTGCCTATCCAGAAGCTCAAGGTGGATCAGTCCTTCGTGCGTGGTTTGCCTGAAGATGAGGGCGACCGTGCCATCGTGGGTGCCGTCATCAGCATGGGGCATGCACTGCGCATAAAAGTGGTGGCTGAGGGGGTGGAAACGTTGGCCCAAAAAGAACTGCTGCAGCAAATGGGCTGCGACCAATTCCAGGGTTTTTTGTGTGCCCCGGGCCTTACGCCCGAGGATTTTGGTGAACTGGTGCTCAACCCTGAGCTGGTGCAGCAGCGGATTCAGGGTTGATCAGTTCCCCGGCGCTGCGCCCGGGATCGCTGCGCATCGCAGCGAGCCCACCTATGTAGTCAGAGCCCGCGCGGTCGATGACCCATCAGGACGCGAAGGCGCCCTTCCAGAACATGTAGGCGGCCAAGCCGAAGAGCAGGCTGGCAAACACCCGTTTGAGCTTTTTGACCGGAAGGTTATGGGCTGCCTTGGCCCCCAGAGGGGCAGTGAGCACGCTGCAGGTGGCAATGACGCCCAGAGCAGGTAGCCACACGTAGCCCAAAGAACCTGCAGGCAAAGAGGTAACCGACTGGCCGCTGATCACATAGCCCACCACGTTGGCCAGCGCGATGGGAAAACCAAGGGCAGCACTGGTGGCAACCGCATTGTGGATGGGTACGTTGCACCATGTCATGAAGGGCACGCTGACAAAGCCACCCCCTGCACCGACCAGCCCAGACAGAAAGCCGATGAAGCCACCAGCGCCCAGTTGGCCTGCGGTTCCAGGCATCTGGCGAGTGGGGGCAGGCTTCTTGTCCAGAAACATCTGCACTGCTGAGAAACTCACAAACAGGCCAAAGAAAACGGCGAGGAAGCTGCCTTTGAGCAGTGCGAACACACCGAGGCTGGCCACAAAGCCACCCAGCACAATGCCTGGAGCGAGCTTGGTGACGATGTCCCAACGCACGGCTCCACGCTTGTGGTGTGCACGCACGCTGGATACCGAGGTGAACACGATGGTGGCCATCGATGTGGCGATGGCCATCTTGACGGCCAGGTCTGGTGCCACCTGCCTTGCGCCCAGCAGGTAGGTCAGAAAAGGCACCAGCAGCATGCCGCCACCAATGCCCAAGAGCCCCGCCAGGAAGCCGGTGCACAAACCCAATAAACCCAGCTCAACAATCAATAGGGGATCCAGCATCGAAGAATCACAGGAGGGGCATTGAAGGGGCGTAGAGGCCGCACCCGGGATGATGAGTGGGACCACCAGCCAGGAAGAAGGTGTCTGCGAATGCCACCGAACCGGCATCCTGAACCGGGGGTTCAGGTGGGCGAGGGCAGCCTGACGTTGGGTTCATCTGACGCGAGACGATCACGCTCATCAGGCGATGTACCAAGCCCGTGCTCAGTGAGCATTGGTTCAAGGAAATATAAAGCCCGGCAGCACCGCAGACCCTTGCATTGTAGGCGCTTGGCTATCGCCCTGCAGGCGGATAGGACAGTACCGCGGCGGCGTTCGGGCCGGGTCGCTGGTGCGTACCCAAGATCCAGTCAAATGGTGCATCACCCTGTGACGGTGGGTCAGGGGGAATGCAGAGCGTGGCGATGACCTTGCCCAACGGGGAGGGAATTACAGCAACTGTCCGTCTTGCCCGAGAGCCTGATCCAGCCGACTCAGCAAGCTCTGCAGGCGCAATGTTTCTTCTTCAGTTGGAGCGACTGCAGAGGTGGGTGCTGCGGCTGGCGCAGGTTGCGCGGCTGCCTGGGCTGCGGCGGCATCACGGTCGGCCACTTCAAAAGCCAGGTTCAACGCCGCCAATACAGCAATGCGCTCGCGTGCACGCACCTTGCCTGCATCGCGGATTCGGGTCATGGCCGTGTCCACCCGTTCCACGGCGTCCAGCAAACGTGATTCCTGTCCGTCTGGGCAGGCCAGCAGGTAGCTTTGCTGCAGGATTTGGACCTCGATTTGCTTCATTCGGCGTCCTTGTGGACAGGGGTGACAGGGGCGTTGGCAGGCAGCCGCTCGAGCAGTGCGTCAATCCGGGCGCGAGCCGCGTTCAGGCGCGATTTCAGGGAGTCGCGTTCCTGCGTCAGGGCGCTGACCTGATCTGCCAACAAGGCATTGGTGCGTTGCAACTCGGCGTGGCGCAAGAGCAGGCGCTCGACACGCTCGGCGATCTGGTCGGTGGTGGAGGGTTCAGCCATAGAGATCGCAATTGTAGGGTTGTCTTTTTCGGACGGGGTGCCGCAAGGTTTTAAAATCCGACGGTTGGTGCTCGCAGGCTGGTTCACAGACTGCAGTTCAACGGGAAGCAGGAAGGTAGCCCCATCGCCGTGGCAAGCCCCACCTGCGCTGCCCCCGCAACGGTCAGCAGACGGATCGCCCGATCCCCTCTCCACTCACACGCCACTGGGAGCCTTGAACAAGCCCTGGGAAGGCATTGGAGGGTGCTCTGCCAGCCCGGATACCGGCCAACATGGTGGTTGCCAGCGTTGATGAAAGACGCTGCGCAGCCGTATCACCCAGACGCTGGCGGGGAGGCCGGCACGGGTTATTTGATGATTGCGTTCCCATCATGAAGTACTTCACACCGCGCGCCCGCACCCAGGCGTTGTCGTTCTTGCGCCCCCGTCGGCTGGCTTTGGCCTGTGCAGGGCTGTGCGTTTTCACGGCCCAGGCCCAGGTCAACATGGCAGATTCCGCGCTGCTGGCGCAGAACCTGCGCGCGCCTTCCTTGTCTGAAACCGTCGTCGCTGCCACCCGCATGCAGCAGCCTTTGTCCGACCTGGTGGCCGATGTGTCCATCGTGGACCGCGACAGCATTGAGCGCAGTGGCGCCACAGGCCTGGGTGATTTGCTGGCCCGTCTGCCCGGGGTGGAAATGTCCCGCAATGGCGGCCCTGGCACGACCACCAGCCTCTTTTTGCGTGGTGCCGAATCACGTTTTACCGCCGTGTACATCGATGGTGTGCGCATGGACTCGCAATCCACCGGCGGCGCCGCGTGGGAATCCATTCCGCTCGGACTGATTGACCGCATCGAAGTGCTGCGCGGCCCGGCAGGCGCGGTGTACGGCTCGGACGCCCTGGGCGGCGTGATCCAGATCTTTACCAAACGCGGAGAAAAGGGCTTTGCGCCGTTTGTGTCGGTAGGCGTAGGCAACCGGGGCACCACCAAGCTCGAAGCTGGTGTCAGCGGTGCCAGTGGCACCGTGGACTACGCACTGGGCCTGCTGCGTGACGAGAGCGATGGCTTCAACGCCCGCCCCATCGCTGGCCAGAACCCTGACAAGGATGGCTACCGCAATACCGCCGGCAATGCCCGCGTGGGCGTGCAGCTCAACAGCGTGCACCGCCTCGAAGGCACGCTGATGGTGGGCGACACCAACAGCGGCTACGACAGTGGCCTGGGGAAGGATGACCGCGCCCTGCGCACCATGCATGCGCTGGGCCTCAATTGGCAGGCACAGTGGAGCAGCGCCTACAAAACCAAGTTCAGCGTGACCGATTCGCGCGACGAATACGAAACCAAGCCCTCGGTGTACCTGTCGGACACGCGCCTGCGCGGCTACCTGTTCCAGAACGAATGGCGCGAGGGTGCGCACTTGGTCACAGCCGCGCTGGAGCGCCGCGAAGACCGCCTGGAAAACAACCCCATCGACCGCAGCCGCTCACAAAACGGTGTGGCGCTGGGCTATGGCTACAACGCCGGTGGGCACACGGTGCAGGTCAATGTGCGCCACGACGAAGACAGCGAGTTTGGTGGCAAGGGCACCGGCAGCGTGGCCTATGGCTACGCCATCACGCCCCAGTGGCGCGCCACGGCATCGGTGGGCACGGCCTTCCGTGCGCCCACGCTGTACCAGCGTTTCAGCCAGTACGGCGTGGCTTCACTGAGCCCCGAGACAGCGCGCAACGCAGAGCTGGGCTTGCGCTATGCCCAGGGCAGCAGCAGCTTCTCTGTGGTGGCCTTTCGCAACCGGGTGCGTGACCTGATTTCGTTCGCCGGGGCGGGGCCTTGTGCCTCCACGTTTGGCTGCTATGCCAACACGGCCCGCGCCGAATACAAGGGCGTGACCTTTGCGGCTTCGCACCGCATCGGCCCCGTGCAATTGCACGGCTCGCTTGATGTGCAGCGCCCGCGTGACCTCGACACCGGCAAGCAACTGGCCCGCCGCGCCAAGCACCACGGCACCTTCGGGGCCGATACCGTGGTGGCTGGCTGGACTCTGGGGGCCGAAGTGCAGGCCTCGGGCCGCCGCTTTGACACGGTGGCCAACACCAACGTGCTGGGCGGCTACACCCTGGTCAACCTGTACGCCAGCACCCGCATTGCGCGTGATTACACCCTGCTGGCCCGAGTGGACAACCTGACCGACAAGGACTACCAGCTGGCCCGCAACTATGCCACCGCGGGCCGCACGCTGTTTGTGGGCCTGAAGTGGGCGCCGCAGTGACACCCGCAGTTCCGTTGCAGGCCGCTGCCCGCTGCCCCGCCTTGCTGATTGCTGCCCCGGCCTCGGGGCAGGGCAAGACCACGGTGACGGCGGCGCTGGCGCGCTTGCATACGCGCCGGGGCCTGCGTGTGCAGGTGTTCAAGTGCGGGCCAGACTTTCTGGACCCGCACTGGCACCAGTTGGCCAGTGGCCAGCCTGTGCACCAGCTGGACCTGTGGATGAACGGCGAGGCCGACTGCCGCCAGCGCCTGCATGCTGCGGCGCAAAGCAACGACCTCATCCTCATCGAAGGCGTGATGGGCCTGTTTGACGGCACCCCCAGCGCGGCCGACCTGGCACAGCACTTTGGCGTGCCGGTGCTGGCGGTGGTCGATGCATCGGCCATGGCGGGCACTTTTGGCGCGCTGGCCTTTGGCCTGCAGCACTACCGCCCCGGCATGCCCTGGGCGGGTGTACTGGCCAACCGCGTGGGCAGCGAGCGGCATGCGCAGATGCTGCGCGATGGCCTGCGTGACAGCGCCGACTGGATGGGCGCGCTGATACGCGTGAGCCATGGCGATGCCCCCGCCGCCAGCAAACAGGGCGCCGCCTTGCTGCCCGAGCGCCACCTGGGCCTGGTGGCCGCGCACGAGCTGGCCGACAGCGCCCAGCGGCTGGACGCAGCCGCCGACGCACTGGCCGCCACCCCGCTGGGCCAGATGACCCCGCAAGACCTGCAGCGCTGGGCGGTGGACTTCCCCGCGCCTGACAACACCACGCCTGTGCCCGCCTTGCTTGCGGGCCGCACCGTGGCCGTGGGGCGTGATGCCGCGTTTTGCTTTACCTACGCGGCGAATCTGCAAACGCTGGAGCAACTGGGCGCGCGCGTGGTGTTCTTCTCGCCGCTGGATGATGCCGCCTTGCCCGAATGCGACGCCGTGTGGCTGCCCGGCGGCTATCCCGAGCTGCACACCGAACGCATCGCAGCCAATGCCGGCATGAAGGCCAGCCTGATGGCCCATGTGCTGCAGCGCAAACCCCTGTGGGCCGAGTGCGGCGGCATGATGGCACTGTTCGAATCCATCACGTTGACGGACGGCACCCAGCACCCTGTGTGGGGCCTGCTGCCCGGCCATGTCACGGTGCACAAGCGCCTGGCCGCGCTGGGCCCGCAGCAACTGGTGGTGGATGGGCACACGCTGCGTGGGCACACCTTCCACTATTCCACCGCGCAAAGCGATGCACCTGTGGCGTCGCGCACCTCGCGGCCTGATGAGCCCGTGGCGGCCGATGCGGGCGAGGCGCTGTACCACCTGGGCAGCATCCACGCCAGCTATTTCCACGCCTGGTTCCCCTCCAATCCGGTGGCGGTGGCGCGGCTGCTGGGTGGGGCCGTGGCATGAGCAGTGCCGTGCTGCAACCCTGCCGCTCCGAACTGATCCTCGGCGGCCAAAAAAGCGGCAAGTCTCGCCGCGCCGAGCTGCTGGCGCGTGACTGGCTGGCCCAATCGCCCGCGCACAACGCGCTGCTTATCGCCACTGCCCAGCCGTGGGATGGCGAGATGCGCGAGCGCATTGCCCGCCACCAGCGCGACCGGGCCGAGCGCGTGCCCGGCCTGCAGACGCTGGAAGAACCCCGCGACCTGGCGGCTGCCCTGGCAACGCACAGCACCGCGCACACGCTGGTGGTGGTGGATTGCCTCACGCTGTGGCTGACCCACTGGCTCATGCCTGCAGGTGATGAGGATCTGGATTTGAAGCAAAAACAGGCTCTGGCGCTTGACTGGAAAGCGCAAGCAGCTCACTTTTTGATAGCGATTGAGCAAGCCCCAGGCCCTGTGGTGCTGGTGGGCAATGAGATTGGCCTGGGCGTCATTCCCATGGGCCGCGAAGTGCGCGCCTTTGTCGATGCGCTGGGCGTGCTCAACCAGCAAGTGGCGCAGGCGTGCGAGCGCGTCACGCTGATGGCGGCCGGCTTGCCGCTGACCTTGAAAGAACCCTTGCGATGAAACCCACCCCCGTGCGCCGCATTTTGATGGTGCTGGCCATCGTGCTGTTGTTGCTGGTGCTGATGGTGCTGATGGTGTCGCTGGCGCGCGCGCAGGGCGCTGCGGCGAATGCGTCGCCCATTGCCACGGGCGTGCGCGTCACAGACGACCGGGGCCGCACCGTGGCTTTGCCCCAGGCGCCACTGCGCATCGTCAGCCTGCTGCCGTCGCTGACCGAAACCGTCTGTGCGCTGGACCAGTGTCACCGCCTGGTGGGCGTGGACCGTTATTCCAATTACCCTGCCAGCGTGCAGAAGCTGCCCAAGGTGGGCGGTGGGCTGGACCCCAACATCGAGGCCATCGTGGCCCTGCGGCCCGACGTGGTGGTGATGTCCGTCTCATCCCGCGCAGGCGAGCGGCTGGAGGCGCTGGGTGTGAAGGTCGTCACGCTGGAGCCCAAAACCCATGCCGACGTGCAGCGTGTGCTGGCCACCATGGCCCGCCTGCTCGGCCAGCCCGACGATGCCGCGCGCAAGGTGTGGCGCGTGATCGACGCTGCTGTGTCTGCCGCCGCCCAGAGCCTGGCGCCCGAGGCCCGCAACACCCGCGTGTACTTTGAAGTGAGCCGTGGCCCCTACGGCGCGGGCGAGTCGTCGTTCATTGGCGAGACGCTCACGCGCCTGGGCGTGAAGAACATCGTGCCCGCATCGCTCGGGCCCTTTCCGCGCCTGAACCCCGAGTTTGTGGTGCGCGCCAACCCCGACCTCATCATGATGGGCAACCGTAGTATGCAGAACATGGTGCCGTACCCAGGGTGGGACACCATCAAGGCCGTGCGTGAGCAGCGCCTGTGCGTGTTTGGGCCGGACGATTCGGACACCGTGGTGCGCCCCGGCCCCCGCATGGCCGAGGCCGCCCGGCTGATGGCCCAGTGCATCAACGACAAGATGGCCCGCCAGCCCAGGCCCGTGGCGGCCCGGCCATGAGCGAATCCACCATGCCCCCAGCCGCTGCCCGCAGCCCCACGCCCCACGCCCGCATTGCCACGGCACGCCAGCGCGCAGCCTGGCTGTTGCTGGGCTTGATGGCGCTTTCCGTGCTGCTGGCGGGGCTGGGCGCCAGCGTGGGCAGCACGGGTTTTGACAGCGTGCTGCGCCTGGCCGACGACCCCCTGGCCGCTCGCATCGTGTGGGACATTCGCCTGCCGCGCAGCCTGGGCGCCTGGCTGGCGGGGGCCTTGCTGGGCCTGGCAGGCGCCGTGGCACAGGGGCTGTTTCGCAACCCGCTGGCCGATCCGTTTTTGCTGGGCAGTGCCTCGGGCGCATCGCTGGGTGTGGCTTCAGCCCTGGCGTTGTTTGGCGTGGCGCCAGCCACGGTGTGGCTGGCCAAGCTGGGCCTGACGGGCGCTGCCTTTGTGGGCGCCGTGTTGGCCGTGCTGCTCACGCTGCAACTGGCGCGCGGCGTGCAGCACACCCTGCGGCTGCTGCTGGCCGGGGTGATCGTGGGCGTGGTGCTGGGCGCCGTCAAAGACCTCATCACGCTGGCCGCGCCCGACATCATTCCGTCCATGCAGGGCTTTAACCTGGGCAGTGCGGGCTTCATGGGCTGGGCCTCATGCGTGCTGATGGCTGCGGCCTGGTGCGTGTGCGCTTTGGCGGCCTGGGTGTTCAGCCGCGCGCTCGATGGCCTGAGCCTGGGCGAGGCCACGGCCGCCAGCCTGGGCCTGCCGCTGGCCCCCATGCGTCTGGCGCTGGTGGCTGTGCTGGCCCTGGCCACCGGCACGGCCGTGGCGCAGACGGGGCTGATCGCGTTTGTGGGCTTGGCTGCGCCGCACCTGGTGCGCTCCATGGCCAAAGTCACCCACGCCTGGCTGGTGCTGCTGGCCAGCCTGATGGGCGGCGTGCTGCTGATGGGTGCCGACGTGCTGGCGCGTTGGGTGATCGCCCCGCAAGAGCTGCCGGTGGGCGTGCTCACCGCCGTGCTGGGCGGTGGCTACCTGCTGTGGCTGATGCACCGGCGCACCGGCCAAGGGGGCGTGCTGTGACCATGTTGCATGCTCCTCAATTGATAGCTATCCACGCCCACCAGATGGGCGCTAGCGTGGGTCCGTGTCCTGTGCTGCAAGACATTCATCTGCCGCTGCTGGCGGGGTGCTGGACGAGCATCGTCGGCCCCAACGGCGCCGGCAAATCCACCCTGCTGCGCGCACTGGCGGGGCTGATGCCACACACCGGCACGGTGCACCTGCTGGGCCGCGAGCTGGCCGACTGGCCCCGGCGCGACAAGGCGCGGGCGCTGGCATGGCTGGGGCAGAACGAAGCGGCGGCCGATGATCTCACCGTGTATGACGTAGCCATGCTGGGCCGTCTGCCGCACCAGCCCTGGCTGGCTCCGCCCAGCGCCGCCGACCACGCCGCAGTAGAGCAAGCCCTGCGCGCCACCCACGCGTGGGATTGGCGCCAGCGCACGCTGGGCGGCCTCTCGGGTGGCGAGCGCCAGCGCGTGCTGCTGGCCCGCGCCTTGGCCGTGCAGGCGCAGGTGCTGCTGATGGACGAACCCCTGGCCAACCTCGACCCCCCCCACCAGGCCGACTGGCTGCTGCTGGTGCGCGCCCTGGTGGCCGAAGGCAAGACGGTGGTGAGCGTGCTGCACGAGGTATCGATGGCGCTGCAGGCCGACCATGTGGCCGTGCTGGCGCGCGGGCGCATCGTGCACCACGGCGCCGCGGCAGACCCCGACACACACCGTGCGGTAGAGCGCGTGTTTGACCACCGCATTGCCATCCACAGCGTGGCCGGGCAATGGATGGCGCTGCCGCGCTTGCATCCCACGGCTTCGCCGCATTCCCCCGATTTGAACGAGAACCCCACCCATGCAAATTGAAGCCGCCCCCACCGAGAAGCGCTACGAAAAACCCGAGGGCGAACGCCGTGGCCTCATCATCGTCAACACCGGCGATGGCAAGGGCAAAAGCACCGCAGCCTTTGGCCTGGCCCTGCGCGCCCATGGCCGGGGCAAGGCCGTCAAGATCTACCAGTTCATGAAAGTGCCCACCGCCCGGTTCGGCGAGCACCGCATGTTCGAGCAGATCGGCATCCCCATCGAAGGGCTGGGCGACGGCTTCAGCTGGAAGAGCCAGGACTTGGAGCATTCCGCCCAACTGGCCCGCGATGGCTGGGAAAAGGCCCGCGCCACCATCATGGGGGGCGAGCATTTCATGGTGGTGCTCGATGAGATCACCTACCCGCTGATTTACGGCTGGCTGCCGCTGGAAGGCGTGCTGCAAACCCTGCGCGACCGGCCCAAGGACGTGCACGTGGTGCTCACCGGCCGCCGCTGCCCCGAAGAGATCAACGAGCTGGCCGACACGGTGACCGAGATGAAGCTCATCAAGCACGCCTTCAAGGCAGGCGTGCCTGCACAGCGCGGCATTGAGGACTGAGCTGAGGTTTCGGCTTCGCACCCGGCAGCCTGGTGCGGTGCCGGGGCGTGCCAGTGACCGTCAACAGGCTTTTACAGCCCGTAGAACCCCTTGATGAAATCCCAGGCTTCTTGCGGGTCGTCGGTATAGAGGAAGAGGCCCAGGTCTTGGGGCGAGATCGTGCCTTCTTCGACCAAGGCCTCGAAGTTGATGAGCTTCTTCCAGAAGGCGGTGCCAAACAGCACGATGGGCACCGGTTTGGCTTTGCCGGTTTGCACCAGCGTGAGCACTTCAAACAATTCGTCGAGCGTGCCAAAACCGCCGGGGAAAGCCACCAGAGCTTTGGCGCGCATCATGAAGTGCATCTTGCGCAGCGCGAAGTAGTGGAACTTGAAGCTTAGCGACGGCGTGATGTACGGGTTGCCGTTTTGCTCATGGGGCAGGGCGATGTTCAGGCCCACGTTCATGGCACCCGTGTCGTGCGCGCCGCGATTGGCCGCTTCCATGATGCCGGGGCCGCCGCCGGTGCAGATGTACAGGCGTTCGGCTTCAGGCTTGCCATTGCTGTATTGCGCCACCAGGCGTGAGAACTGGCGGGCCAGGTCGTAATGGCGGGCGTTGCGCACGTCGCGCTTGGCCAGTGCGATGCGGGCTGCGTCGCCGCTGGCCTCGGCATCGGTCAAGCGCTGCTGGGCTGTCTCCGGGTCTACAAACCGGGCGCTGCCGAACACCACTACGGTGCTTTCAATGCCTGCTTCGGCCTGCCCCAGGTCGGGCTTGAGCATTTCGAGCTGGAAACGGATGCCGCGCGTTTCCCGGCGGAAGAGGAATTCAGGGTCAGCAAAAGCAATGCGATAGGCGTCGGCTTGCAGCGGGTTTCCGTTGGTGGTGTGTGCGTGCAGCTCTGCCCAGGCATCGGCCAGGCGGCGTTCGTTGAGTTGGGTGTTGGCTTCCATGGTTTTAGCGTCGGATAGGGTCACAAAAGGAATGGCGAGTGCTTTGGCGCGCGGCCTGCTTTGATAGTGAAAAGTGACGTCAAGGCAGGTGTGTCAAGCGCGATATGCTATCAAAAATGTAGCGTTGTGCAGCCCCACGATGGTGAGCAGCAGTGAGCCCAGCAAGTGAGCAGCGGCGGTGCCCAGGGCCAGCAGGTAGCGCTGCTGTTGCAGCATGCCCACCACTTCGGCAGAAAAGCTGGAGAAGGTGGTGAGCGCGCCCAGAAAGCCGGTGACCAGCGCCAGGCGCCAGGCCGGGTCCAGCTGGGGCAGGGCCTGGAACACGGCCACACACACACCAATGAGGTAACCCCCGATGAGGTTGGCCACCAAGGTGCCCCAGGGGATCAACCCGCCGGGGCTGAGCCACAACCCCAGGCGCCAGCGGGCCAGTGCACCCAGGCTGGCACCGATGCAAATGGCAAGGGGAGCGATCATGGCGCGATTCTAGTGCTCAAGCGGGGGTGGATTCAGCACAATTTCGTGCCGCAAGCTCGTCCATCAAGCGCAAGGCGCTATCAAATCAGGAGCTTTTGCGCGGGCTACCGGCCGGGGCGCTGAGGTTGGGGGGCACGTTGTCATTGGCCTGCCGCGCACGAAACAGCGCCGCGCGCATCAGAAAAATCGTGCTCACCGGCACGGTGATGGACACGAAGGCGGCAATCAGCAGGGCGTGCAGCGCCAGCTCGCCGCTTTCCATCGAAAAGTACAGCACTGAACCCCACACAATGCACCAGCAGGCCAGCGTCGAGATGATGGCCGGTGCGTGCACCCGCTCGAAGAAGGTGGGCAGGCGCAGCAGGCCGATGGTGCCCAGCAGCGCCAACCCGGCGCCCAGCAGCACCAGCGCCGCCACCAGCCATTCGGCCCACAGGGGCAGGGCAGCCACGGCAGCGGGGCTCATTCGATCACCTCGCCACGCAGCAGAAATTTGGCCATGGCCATGGTGCTCACAAAACTCAGCAGCGCCAGCAGCAGGGCGGCTTCAAAGTAGTTCTTGCTGCTGTAGTGCAGGCCCAGCACCAGCATCAGCAACATGCCGTTCAGCGCCATGCAGTCCAGCGCCAGTACGCGGTCTTGGGCCGAGGGGCCTTTGAGCATGCGCAGCAGCGCGCAACCCATGGCCAGCGCCAGCATGATGAGGGCCAGCGGCAGGGCCCATTGCAGCACGGGGGTCATTCAAAAATCTCCATGAGGGGGCGTTCGTAGCGCTGTTTGACATGGGCGATGACGGCCTCGGGGTCGTCCAGCTCCAGCACATGCAGCAGCAGGGCGCTGCGGTCCAGCGCCAGCTCTGCCCAGGCCGTTCCGGGGGTGATGCAGACGATCATGGCCAGCGTTGCCAGGGCGTTGGGGTCGCGCATCTCCAGGGGAATGCGCACGAAACCCGCAGGGTGCTTTCGGGAACTGGGCCGCAGCAGCAGCCGCACCACCGCCAGGTTGGACTGGGTGGTATCAACCACCACCGTGCAGGCCAGCTTGAACGCAGCCCAAGGGCTGTGGATGTGCACCGGCAGCGGGCGCAAACCGGCCGTGAGGCGGGGAATGGCCAGGGCCAGCAGCGTACCAAGCAGGATGTGCCCTGCACTCATCGAACGGTTGAGCAGCAGCCACAGCACCAGCAGCGCGATGGAAAGCACAGGCGTGGGCAAGAGGGCGTGGACGATGCGTTTCATGGCCTGGTTTCTTGCTGCGACCCTGCGGGTGCGGCCGTGGGGTTGGGAACGGGCTGGGCAGACATGACGGCACGGATGTAACCCGCCGGTGCATGCAGCGCGTTGGCGGTGGCCTCGGTGTAGCGCAGCACGGGCCCGGCCTTCCAGGCCAGGGCTGCACACATCAGCACCAGCAGGGCCACTGGCAGGCCTTCCATCACCAGCAGCTTGGGTGCAGCGCGGTCGTGTGCTGACCAGAAATGCAACACACCCACCCGTGTGAGCGCCACCAGGGCGAACAGACCCGACACCAGCATCAACCCCACCATGACCCAGCTGCTCATGGCCAGCGGGGCACCCGCCGTGCCCAGGCCCAGCGGATTGAGCAGGGCGTGGATGAGCGCAAATTTGCCGATGAAGCCCGACAGCGGCGGCAGCCCCGCGACCACCAGCGTGCAGGTGATGAAGGCCAGCCCCAGAAATGCGGCCGCAGCGGGAATGACCTCGCCGATCACTTCCTGTTCATCGTCATCCAGCGGCGCAGAGGCGCTGTGCACCAGGTCGGCCGAGAGGAAGGGGGCGTCGTCCTTGCGTTCATAGGGGGCCACGCTGAAGCCGTCGTTGCGCCAGCGCTCAATCAGGTCGGTGAGCAGGAACAGCGCACTCACGGCCACGGTGGAGCTGAGCAGGTAGTACAGCAGGCCCCCGGTGAGCTGGTTGTGGCCCATGCCCACGGCCGCCAGCAGCGTGCCCGATGAACTGATGGCGGCAAAGCCCGCCAAGTGCCCCAGCCGCTGCGAGCCCAGCATGCCCACCGCGCCAAATGCCATGGTCACCATGCCGCCACCCACCAGCCAGGCACTGCCGAACTGGGCCGATGGGCCGGCATCGGGGCTGAACAGCAAGGTCCACAGGCGCAGGATGACGTACACGCCCACCTTGGTCATCAGCGCAAACAGTGCGCCTACGGGGGCGGTGGCGGCGCTGTAGGCGGGCACCAGCCAGAAGTTGAGCGGCCACAGGGCTGCCTTGATGAGAAAGGCCACGCCCAGAATGGCGCAGGCCGCGTGCAGCAGCCCCCGGTCGGTGCTGGCCACACCAGCGATGCTGCGGGCAAGGTCTGCCATGTTGAGCGTGCCGGTGATGCCGTACAGCATGGACGCGCCAATCAGGAACAGCGAAGACGCCGCGAGGTTGATGGCGATGTAGTGCAGGCCCGCAGACACGCGCGGGCGGCCCGAACCGTGCAGCAGCAGGCCGTACGAAGCGGCCAGCATGATCTCGAAAAACACGAACAGGTTGAACAGATCTGCCGTGAGAAACGCCCCGGCCAGCCCCATCAGCTGTAGCTGGAACAGGGGGTGAAAATGCACCCCGGCCCGGTGCCAGCGTGCGCTGGCGTAGGCGGCTGCTGCCAGTGCCACGCTGTAGCACAGCACCAGCATCATGGCCGAGAGCCTGTCCAGCGCCAGCACAATGCCAAAGGGCGCCGGCCAGTTGCCCGGCAGGTAGATACCCAGGCTGCCCGGCATGCCTGGTTGCTTTGCTTGCAGCAACAACAGCACGGCGACCAGCAGCCCCAGCGCGGTGGAGCCCAGGTTGAGGGTCACCTTGCTGCGCTGCTGCTCTTCGCGCAGCAGCAGCATCAGCCCCGCCGTCAGCAGTGGCAGCACGATGGGAACCAGGATGAGGTGCGGCATCCAGTGCGAGGCCACAAAAGAGAGGATGGCGTTCATGGTTGGCGCCCTCCGGGGCTGGCTAGTCCGGATGGAGAGGGCTGCGCCGTGCCTTGTCCTTGCCCCTCTGGGGTGGAGCGAGGAAGGGCGTCGTGGTATGAGTCCTGGTAGGAGTCATGCCAGTCGCCCGCATCTTCGGCGTGTGTGCCATCCACATGGTCGGTGCCCGCCAGGCCGCGCGATGCCAGCAAGACCACCAGGAAAAGGGCCGTCATGGCGAAACCGATGACGATGGCCGTGAGGGCCAGCGCCTGGGGCATGGGGTCGGCATAGTGCGCCAAGTCTTGCGGCAGGCCGGGCTGCAGCACAGGCTCCTTGCCGATGGCCAGGCCCAGCCGCCCCATGCTGAAGATGAACAAATTGACCGCGTAGGACAGCAGGGCCAGGCCCATGATGACCTGGAAGGTGCGGGGACGCAGCAGCAGCCAGACACCCGAACCAGTGAGTACCCCGATGGCCAGGGCCAAAACCATTTCCATCATTGGCCTCCTTGGGGATGGGGTGTGAAAGGCGCGCGGGCCGCTGAGGACCCAACCGGTGAATCCATCGGTGGAACTGTTGTTGTGCTCGTGGATGCCGCTTCGGCGGCCTCGGCTTCGTCTGCCTGCACGCGCGCGTGGAATCGGTGGCTACGCACCGATTGGTGGGCAATGGCCGTGAGGATGAGCAGGGTGGAACCCACCACCAGTGTGAACACGCCAATGTCAAAGAACAAGGCGCTGGCAATGTACACCTCGCCCACCCACGGCCAGTAGAAGTGGGCGGTGTGGCTGGTGAGGAACGGATAACCAAACCACCAGGAGCCCAGCCCCGTGGCCAGGGCCACGAGCATGCCGGTGCCAATCCAGCGGCGGGGGTAGAGCGCCAGATGGGCTTCCACCCAGGTTGTGCCTGAAACGATGTATTGCAGCAGCAGCGCTACCGAAAACAGCAGCCCGGCCACAAAGCCGCCGCCCGGCTCGTTGTGCCCGCGCATGAACAGGTAGACCGCCACCAAGGTGGCAAAGGGCAGCAGCAGCCGCACCAACACGGCAGGCACGGTCAAATAGCCCACGGCGGTGTCGGCGGTCTGGCGTGGGTTGGCCAGATCGGTGGCCACATCGGGCGGCAGCGCGCGCTGTTGTGGTGGCAAGTCCATGACTTCACGCGCGGGCCGGAAGCGCCGCAGAAGGGCATACACCGTGAGGGCCACGATGCCCAGCACGACAATTTCTCCGAAGGTGTCGAAGCCCCGGAAGTCCACCAGCATCACGTTGACCACGTTGGTGCCCCCGCCCTCGCTCAGTGCCCGCTCCAGGAAGAAGGTGGAGGTGCTTTCAGGGAAGGGGCGGCTCATCATGGCCAGCGCCAGCACCGTCATGCCCCCACCGGCCGCTATGGCCAGGGCCATGTCACGCCAGCGGCGCAGCAGGGTGCGTCGCTCCTGCGCTTGTGAGGAGGGGCGCAGATTTTCGTCACGCTTCGGTAACCAGCGCAGTCCCAGCAGGATCAGGATGGTGGTGACCACCTCCACCACGATCTGTGTGAGTGCCAGGTCGGGCGCAGAGAACCACAGGAACGTGATGCACACGCAAAGCCCCGCAGCCCCGGCCAGCGTCAGGGCCGCCAGGCGGTGGTATTTGGCCTGCCATGCAGCCGCCACGGCGCAGGCACCGCCAATCATCCACAGCACCGCAAAGACGGGTGACAGTGGCAAGCCAGCGCGGTCGCCAATGTGCAGGCCGCGCAACCAAAGTGGCCAGCTGCTGGCCACCACGGCAGCAGCGACCAGCCACAGCATCTGCCACTGCAGCCGCTTGGTGGACAGGGCGCGGCGGCCATTGCGCCCGCCCAGGCTCAGGCGCGCCAGCGCACCCGCAAACAGGCGTTCGCCGTCAATCCGGTGCATCAGCGGTGGTGCGTCGAGCGTGCCTTTGGCGCGTTGCCAACGCAACAAGGCATACAGCACGATTCCGCCTGCCAGTGCCACCAGGCTCATCACCAGCGGCATGTTCACCCCATGCCAGATGGCCAGGCTGTATTCAGGCAAGTCGCCGCCCACCACGGGCCGTGCTGCCGCTGCCAGGAAGGCGCCGACCGACCATGCGGGCAGCGTGCCCACAATCACGCACACCAGTACCAGCAGTTCCACGGGCACGCGCATCCAGTGCGGGGGCTCGTGGGCCGTGAGGGGAAGATCGGTGGCGCGTGGGCCCCAAAACACGTCTACCGTGAAGCGCAGCGAATAGGCCACGCTGAACATGCCCGCCACCGTGGCGGCCACGGGCAGCAACCACTGCAACCAGGGGGTGGCGTCTACCAGCACAGCCTCGGCAAAGAACATCTCTTTGGACAAAAAGCCGTTGAGTAGCGGCACCCCCGCCATGGCGGCACTGGCCACCATGGCCAGCGTGGCGGTGATGGGCATCATGCTGCGCAGGCCCGACAGGCGGCGGATATCGCGCGTGCCGGTTTCGTGGTCAATGATGCCCACGGCCATGAACAGCGACGCCTTGAAGGTGGCGTGGTTCATGATGTGGAACACGGCGGCCACGGCGGCCAACGGGCTGTTCAGGCCCAGCAGCAGGGTGATGAGGCCCAGGTGGGAGATGGTCGAATAGGCGAGCAGCCCTTTGAGGTCGTTCTGGAACATGGCCGCATAGCCGCCAATCAGCAAGGTGCACAAGCCCGCACCGCCCACCAGCCAGAACCAGGGCTCGGTGCCGCTGAGCACCGGCCACAGCCGTGCCAGCAAAAAAACCCCCGCCTTGACCATGGTGGCCGAGTGCAGGTACGCCGACACGGGGGTGGGCGCAGCCATCGCACGCGGCAGCCAGAAGTGAAAGGGGAACTGCGCGCTCTTGGTGAGTGCGCCCATCAAAATCAACACCAGCGCCGTGAGGTACAGCGGATGCGCCTGGATTTTGGCGGCCGAGGCCAGCACTGTGTCCAGGTCATAGCTGCCCACGATGTGGCCGAGCACCAGCATCCCCGCCAGCATGCACAGCCCGCCCGTGCCGGTGACCGTGAGCGCCATGCGGGCGCCTCGCCTGGCGTCTTTGCGGTGGTGCCAATACCCAATCAGCAAAAATGAGAACAGGCTGGTCAGTTCCCAGAACAGAGCGATCTGGATCAGGTTGCCCGACAGCACCACGCCCACCATGGAGCCCATGAAGGCAAGGAAGAACGAGAAGAAGCGAGGCACCGGGTCGGCCGCGGACATGTAGTAGCGCGCATAGAGCACCACCAGGCTGCCCACCCCCAGAACCAGCAAGCAGAACATCCAGGCAAACCCGTCCAGCCTCAGCGTCAGGTTCAGCCCGAGCTGGGGAATCCATTCAATGTGCTGAATCAGCACGCCGCCATTGGCAATGTCTGGAAAGTACAGAGCCGCCTGGATGGCGCAAAACACCGCGACGAGACCCGCCAAGGTGGACTCGGTGTTCCGCGCATTGGTCGGCAGGATGGCAGCCAGCAGGCTGCCAATGAATGGGAGGAGTACGAGGGTGGTCAAAGACATGCGCGGCCCATTCTATAAGGTAGGCATTCGCACTGAAAAAATAGGGCGGTATGGGCTTGGGCCATTGCTCCGCCCGAGCAGTCACGGCACTGCGAAGCTGCGCGCACCACGTCGCACGCACGATCTCGGAACCCTCGCGGAAAGGAGCGAGGCTTTCTTTTGACGCAGTACGGGCTGCTACGCCCTGAGTTCAGGGCTTGGGCTGCGCAGCAGGTGACTGGCTTGCAGGCTCGGCGGCCTGACTTGCGGGCGAAGCACTTTTGGATGGTGCCTGCCGTGGTGCAGTGCCTTCCTTGCTCTTGGCTTTGGCTTGTGCCCTGGCCCAGGCTGCCGCGTTGAAGCGTTTGCCTTGCACGGTCAGCCCGCCTGCCGAGAACTTGGTCGCAGTCTTGTCGCCGATACCTTTGACGCGCTCAATCAAGTCAGTCCAGTCTTTGAACTCGCCCTTCTCGCGTTCGGCCAGGATCCGCTGGGACAAGCCCGGGCCAATGCCATTGATGCCGTCCAGGTCTGCCTCGGTGGCCTGGTTCACATCCACGGCAGCAAAGGCCGCGGCAGCAAAAAAGAAAGCAACGCAAAAGAAGAGTTTTTTGAGCATGGTGATCGGCCTGAAAACGAAAACTGACAAGGAGCGTGCTGGTACGCCGGGCTCAGAGTTCTTCCACCCGGCGTGCGGGGTAGCTGTCCCAAGTCTGGCAACCGGGGCATTGCCAGAAATGCTGGCGGGCTTCAAAACCACAGGCGGCGCAGCGGTAGCGAGTCAGGGGCTTCACCGCATGTTCCAGAGCGCGCTGGATCTGTGGGTGGAATTCTTCATGTTCCAGCTTCTCTGCCGACAGCCATTTGGCCGCCGCGACCAGGGAGCGCTCCTTGTCCAGGTGCTGCACATACCTCACCCGCGCGGTGGCTTGGGTGGCGTCATTGGCGGCTTCCATGGCCACAATGCTTTCCAGAACATCCAGGCTGGGTGATTGCTCGTAGTGCGCTACCAGCCGTGCGAGCACTTCTGCCTGGCGGCCAGTGGCGTTGCCAGCCTCCACCATCAGAGGGGCTGCCAAGGGCAGGGCGGCAGGGGCCCGTTCGCCCAGCGTCTGCAGGGTAGCCAGCACGGCATCCGGTTGGCCCATCAGTTGCTGTAGCCGTGCCAACTCAATGCGGGCCCGGGCAGCGTCGGGCGCAGCCGCAATGGCTTGTTCAAGCAGCGCCTTCGCACCTGCACGATCACCTTGCACGCTCAGCGCCAGGGCTTGCTCGCAGAGGTAATGGGCTTGTCGGGTGCTGAAGTCGCCCTGGTCTGCGGCATGCATTTTTTGAGCAATGCTGGCTGCGTGCGACCAGTCGCGTGAACGTTCGTAAATGGCCAGCAAGGCAAGCCGTGCCTGGGCCTCGAAGGGCGTACCCTCCAGGCGGTTGAGGGCGTCCTCGGCGCGGTCGAGCAAGCCGGCCTTCAGAAAATCAAGGGCCAGGGCATGCTGGGCACGCTCCCTGTCGGCAGGTGTCAGGTCGCCACGCGAGAGCAGGTGCTCGTGCACACGCACCGCCCGGTCGTACTCACCACGGCGGCGAAACAGGTTGCCCAGCGCAAAGTGAAGTTCCGAGGTGTCGGGGTCGTTCTGCACGGCCTCGATGAAGGCATCAATCGCTTGGTCCTGCTGCTCGTTCAGCAGAAAGTTCAGGCCCTTGAAGTAGGCCTTCGGGGCTCTGCGGTTTTCTGCACGCAGCTGGCGCAGATCGAACCGCGAGGCCAGCCAGCCCAGCACAAAGGCCAAGGGCAGCCCCAGCAGCATCCAGGTTGCATCAAATTCCATGAACGGGCGGGTATTCGTTAGGTGCAGGGGGAACTGCTGGAGCAGACGCTGTGGTCTGCGCAGGGGGCGTGGTTGCCGCCGTTTGCTGCGCCTTCAGCGCGATGTTGCGATGCCGCCACCAGCGCGGCACCATGCCCAGCACCCCGGTGACCAGCCCCGCTGCAAACGCAGTCAGCACCACCAACACCAGTGGCGCCCGCCATTGCGTGCCAAAGAAGAAGTGAACGGTGGCGTCTTGCTGGTTGTTCAGCGCAAACGCAAACAGGGTAAAGAAAATGGCCGCTTTCAGCAGCCACAGCAGGTATTTCATGGCGTCCCCGGTGGTGCGGAGATTCTACGTGCAGCGCCTGGGCTGACTGTCTGGGCCGCCTCAGCGTTATTTTCGAGCGCTGTGGAGAAGTATGAATGCTCAAAATTTAATAGAAATTGCCTGCAGCGCCCGTGAATAAAGCGCGAGGTGCTATGAATTTTGATGCTGCTTGCGTGCCGTGCCGTGTAGTGGCATGGGGCCTGAGTGCCAGATCTGCCGCGCTTTGCCGGACTGCCCGTACCGCGTGTGGTTTTCGCAGCGCTGATCTTTGAACAGGTTCTTGGGGCTGCTCAAGGTTGCACGTCGAGGGGCTGGGTGCGCCGGTCTACCGCTTCGCGCAGGGCTTTGCCTGGCTTGAAGTGGGGTACGCGCTTTTCAGGGATCGCCACGGCTTCGCCGCTGCGTGGATTGCGGCCCATGCGAGGAGGGCGGTGATTGACGGAAAAACTGCCAAAGCCCCGAATCTCGATCCGATGGCCTTTGACCAAGGCTTCGCCCACGGCGTCCAGGATGGTCTTGACGGCGAATTCAGCGTCCTTGTGCGTGAGTTGGCCAAAGCGGGCGGCCAGTTCTTCGACGAGGTCAGAGCGGGTCATGGAGTCTTGGGGCATCGCGTTATCCAATGAGAACGGGCGCATAAGAAACCCACCACGCCGGGAAATTTGAGGTTTCCCGAGCGGCGGGCACTTGTGCGCCCGATGTTGCCAGCTGGCCGGTTACCCGGCCAGAAGCGGCTTTACTTTTCCGAATTGTCCAGCTTCGCGCGCAGCAGGGCGCCCAGGCTGGTCGTGCCGGCGCTTTCGCGGCTCGATTGCTGGCTCAGGCTGGCCATGGCTTCTTGCTGGTCAGCTTGGTCCTTGGCCTTGATCGACAGCTGGATGTTGCGGGTCTTGCGATCCACGTTCACCACCACGGCTGTGACTTCGTCGCCTTCCTTCAGCACATTGCGGGCATCTTCCACGCGGTCGCGGGAGATTTCCGAAGCGCGCAGGTAGCCGACGATGTCGTCGCCCAGGTCGATTTCAGCGCCACGGGCGTCCACGGTCTTGACCTTGCCGGTCACCGTTTGGCCCTTGTCGTTCACGGTCACGAAGGTCGTGAATGGGTCGCCGTCGAGCTGCTTGATGCCCAGGGAGATGCGTTCGCGGTCCACGTCCACAGCCAACACGATGGCTTCGACTTCCTGGCCCTTCTTGTAGTTGCGAACAGCGGCTTCGCCGGGCTCGTTCCAGGACAGGTCGGACAGGTGCACCAGACCGTCGATGCCGGCAGCCAGACCCACGAACACGCCGAAGTCGGTGATGGACTTGATCGGGCCCTTCACGCGGTCACCGCGCTTGGTTTCCTGAGCAAACTCTTGCCATGGGTTGGCCTTGCACTGCTTCATGCCCAGGCTGATACGGCGCTTGTCTTCGTCGATTTCCAGAACCATGACTTCGACTTCGTCGCCCAGCGAAACCAGCTTGGCGGGAGCGATGTTCTTGTTGGTCCAGTCCATTTCAGACACGTGCACCAGGCCTTCGATGCCGGGCTCGAGTTCGACGAACGCGCCGTAGTCGGCAATGTTCGTGATCTTGCCGAACAGGCGGGTGCCTTGGGGGTAGCGGCGGTTCACGCCCATCCATGGGTCGTCGCCCATTTGCTTCAGACCCAGGGACACGCGGTTCTTTTCGGTGTCGAACTTCAGGATCTTGGCCGTGATTTCCTGGCCAGCGGTCACCACTTCCGATGGGTGACGCACGCGGCGCCATGCCATGTCGGTGATGTGCAGCAGGCCGTCGATGCCGCCCAGGTCAACGAATGCACCGTATTCGGTGATGTTCTTGACCACGCCTTGAACGATGGAGCCTTCTTTCAGGGTTTCCATCAACTTGGCGCGTTCTTCGCCCATGGAAGCTTCCACCACAGCGCGGCGGCTCAGCACCACGTTGTTGCGCTTGCGGTCCAGCTTGATGACCTTGAATTCCATGGTCTTGTTTTCGTACGGCGTCAGATCCTTGATCGGACGTGTATCGATCAGCGAACCGGGCAGGAATGCGCGGATGCCGTTGACCAGAACGGTCAGACCGCCCTTGACCTTGCCGCTGGTCGTGCCAGTGACGAATTCGCCGGATTCCAGGGCCTTTTCCAGGCTCATCCAGGAAGCCAGACGCTTGGCGGTGTCACGCGACAGGATGGTGTCGCCGTAACCGTTTTCGATGGAGCCGATGGCCACCGAAACGAAGTCACCGACTTGGACTTCAACTTCGCCCTTGTCGTTCTTGAACTCTTCCAGCGGCACGTAGGCTTCGGACTTGAGGCCAGCGTTCACGACCACGAAGTTGTGCTCAACGCGCACGACTTCAGCGGTGATGACTTCGCCTGGGCGCATTTCCGTACGCTGCAAGGATTCTTCAAAAAGGGCGGCAAAAGATTCGGACATGTGTTTCCTTGCCACAAACAGGATTCCGGTAGCACCATTGCTACCGTTTTTATAGCTGCTTGCGGTGGTTTTTTGCGGTGTGACCGCGGGTTAAGTTAAAAAAAACCAAACCGCCTGTGCGCTGACGCGCGGTAGGGGCGGAATGGGCTTGGCAGGGCCTTGCGACCCGCCTTGTCAGCCTTGCGCAGGGGCTGCGAAAGGTTGACGCTCCAGCCACCAGTTCATCACCTGATTGACGGCTTGTTCAATCGTCAAAGTGGAGTTGTCCAGGACCAAAGCATCTTGCGCTGGCTTGAGAGGAGCCACGCTGCGGGAACTGTCCCGTGCGTCGCGCGCTTCCAAATCGGCACGAAGGTCATCGATGTTAGCTTGAAAACCCTTTGAAATCAACTGTTTATACCGCCGCTCGGCCCGGCAGGCTGCACTGGCAGTCAAAAACACCTTCAAAGGGGCGTCTGGGAAGATCACGGTGCCCATGTCGCGCCCGTCTGCCACCAGACCGGGCAGGCGCTGGAAGCTGTGTTGCAGATCTACCAGCGCCGTGCGAACGGAGGGCAGGGCAGACACGCGTGATGCGTTCATGCCCGCCTCTTCGGTGCGTATGGCATCGGTCACGTCTTCATTGCCCAGATAAACACGGCCACCGTCAAAGCGCACTGGCAAGCTCTTGGCCAATTGGGCGATGGCTGTTTCATGGGCTGGATCAATCACCAAGCCCGCCTGGAGTGCTGCGTAGGCCGTGATGCGGTACATGGCCCCTGAATCGAGAAAGTGGTACCCGAGGCGCTTGGCAACTTCTGCCGCGACGGTGCCCTTGCCGGAAGCGGTAGGGCCGTCAATACAGATCACTGGAATGCGCTGAGCGGGCAGCACAGCGGTGCCGAGGAAGGCCTCGAAGTAATCCGGGAACGTCTTGGCCACGCATTTGGGGTCTTCAATGCGCACCGGCAACTGGGCTGGGTTGAAGGTCGCCAGTGAGAAGCACATTGCCACCCGGTGGTCGTCATAGGTGTGGATGCTTGCGGCTTTCCAGTGCTCAGTGCTGGCAGGTGGCGTGATCAGGATGTAATCGGCGCCTTCCTGCACGGTGGCCCCCAGCTTGCGCAGCTCATTGGCCATGGCCGCAATACGATCGGTTTCCTTGACGCGCCAGCTGGCAATGTTGCGCAAGGTGGTGGTGCCCGTGGCGTAGAGCGCCATCACGGCCAGGGTCATGGCTGCGTCAGGGATGTGGTTGCAGTCCAGATCAATGGCCTTGAGGGGCCATGCACCCCGCTGCACCTCCAGCCAGTTGGGGCCGCCGGTGACTTTGGCGCCCATGGCCTGGGCTGCTTCCACAAAGCGGATGTCGCCCTGGATCGAGTCCAGCCCCACGCCTTGAATCTTGATGGAGTTTGAGGCTTCAGCGCTTGATGCTATTGCGCCAAGTGCTATGAAATAGCTAGCAGAAGAGGCATCCGCCTCCACGTAGATGCTGCCGGGCGACTGGTACTGGCTGCCTGCAGGGATGGTGAACCGCTGCCAGTTGTCGTGGTGGACCTGAATGCCGAACCGCGCCAGCAACTGCAGGGTGATGGCGATGTAGGGCTTGGAGATTAGCTCTCCCACCACTTCAATGTGTACAGCGGTCTGGGTGGCGACCAAGGGCAGCGCCATGAGCAGCGCTGTGAGGAACTGGCTCGACACATCCCCACGCACCTGGATGGGATGGTTCAGTGCCAGTGCAGGAACTCCGTTGCTGTGCGCGATGCGCAGCGGAGGGTAGCCGGGATTGCCCAGGTAGTCGATGTGGCAGCCCAGTTGCCGCAGGGCATCCACCAGGTCGCCAATGGGGCGTTCGTGCATGCGCGGCACGCCCGAGAGTTCAAACTCGCCACCCAGCAGCGCCAGCGCAGCGGTCAGTGGGCGCATGGCCGTGCCTGCATTGCCCATGAACAGGCTGCAGGGCGACACGGGTTTGCGTCCACCCAGGCCGGTAATGCGCACCGTGCTACCTGATTCTTCGACTTCGCAACCAATCTGGCGCAAGCCGTCCAGCATGACGCGCGTGTCGTCTGATGCCAGCAAGTCGTACACCGTGGTGGTGCCCAGGCTCAAAGCGGAGAGCAGGAGAACCCGGTTGGAGATGCTTTTGGAGCCAGGCAGCAGCACTTCACCCGCAGCCGCATCCAGCGCGGGGAGATCAAGGAAAGCGGTAGTGAACATTTAAGGTTGCTTGGATGTGCGTTGTGCACCCATGCGCCAGTGGGCGCGGGTTTCGCTGGCCAGGGTGAGCATGTCTTCCAGTGCCTGGGCGTTGCCACTGGAGATGGCTTGTTCCAGCTGCGCCAGCGCTTGCTGAAAGAGCTTGGATTGCGCCAGCAGCTCATCACGGTTGGCCAGCATGATGTCGCGCCACATCTTCGGCTCGCCAGCCGCGATGCGTGTGAAGTCCCGGAAACCAGGGCCGGCCAATGACAGGTAATCGTCCCCCTCGGGCTGGCCGGTGAGGGTGTTCATCATCGCGAATGCCAGCAGGTGGGGCAGGTGGCTGACGGCAGCAAAAGCGCTGTCATGCGACTCAGGCGACATGCTGCTCACCCGGCAGCCAATGGCTTGCCACACTTCTTGCGCCTGCAGCAACTGCGCGGTGAGTGTGCGTTCCGTCGGGGTCAGGATGACCTGGCGGCCGTAATACAGCTCAGCGTCTGCATGTTCCACCCCTGCCACTTCGCGGCCGGTGATGGGGTGTGCTGGCACGAAGGAACCCACCTGATCACGCAGCGCACGCCGTGCAGCCTGCACCACGTCGGCCTTGGTTGAGCCCACATCCATGATCAGCATCTGGGGGGTGACCAAGTGCTTGATGGCCTTGAGCGTGGCTTCGGTCGCAGCCACAGGCACAGCCACCAGCACGATGTCAGCGCCTGCCACGGCGAGCAGGGCGGAGGGAGCCTCTACATCGATGACGCCGAGCTGGCGAGCCCGGTCGGTGGTGGAGGGCGACTTGCTGTACCCCACGACGCGCTTCACCAGCCCCGCCTTTTTCAGCGCCAGTGCGAAGGAGCCGCCCATGAGGCCGCAGCCGATCAATCCCAGTTGTTCAAACATGGATCGACTCTCCTCACGCAGTGACCGGGTAGGTACCCAGCACTTTGTAGAAGGCGCACAGGCTGCGCAGTTCTTCCAGCGCCCGGCCTACATGGGGCTGTGCGGGATGCCCGTCCAGGTCGATGTAGAAATAGTATTCCCACTGACCGGTGCGCGCGGGGCGCGACTCAAACCGAGTCATGGATACCCCATGGTTCTTCAGCGGCACCAGCAGGTCATGCACAGCTCCGGGCCGGTTGGGCACCGAAACAATCAGGCTGGTGCAATCTTTGCCGGAAGGTGGTGGGGTCTGCAGCGTGTGCGGCAGGCAAATGATGGCAAACCGCGTGCGGTTGTACGCATCGTCCTGGATGGCGTGCGACACGATGTGCAAGCCAAACTGACTGGCAGCCCGTTCGCTGGACAACGCGGCCCAGGCTGGATTGGTGGTGGCCAGGCGTGCGCCTTCGGCATTGCTGGAAACAGGGCGGCGCTCTGCATGCGGCAAGTGCTTGGAAAGCCATGCCTGGCATTGGGCCAAGGCCTGGGGGTGCGCCAACACCGCTTCGATGTTGTCCAGAGAATTGGTAGTGCGCAGCAGGTTGTGGCGCACCAGCAAGCTCACCTCGCCCACCACATGGGTGGGGGTGTGCAGGAACAAATCCAGTGAACGAGTGACCACGCCTTCAGTGGAGTTTTCAACACCCACCACACCGTACTGGGCGCTACCCGCGGCGGTGGCATGAAAGACTTCGTCGAAGTTAGCGCAATACATCAAGTCGGCCGCGCCGCCAAAGAACTCGATGGCTGCCTGCTCGCAGAAAGTGCCTTCTGGCCCCAGCACGGCGACACGCTGGGGCGATTCAAGCGCCAGGCAGGCCGACATGATTTCGCGCCAGATGGCTGCCACATGCGCGCCCTTGAGTGGGCCTGGGTTGGCTGTGGTGATCTTTTCAATGACCTGGGCAACGCGATCTGGCCGGAAGAATGGCGTGCCTTCGCGCTTCTTGACCTCGCCCACTTGCTCGGCCACCAGCGCCCGCTGGTTCAGCAGCGAGAGCAGTTGCTGGTCGATGGTGTCGATCTGCACGCGCAGGCTGGCGAGATCAGGGGATGCTTGCGGAGTATTCATGGGTGGGGGCGTGGGTGGCAGCCGCTCAGGCGTGCTTTTGTTCAAATTCTCGCATGTAGGTCACCAGCGCCTGAACGCCCTCCAGGGGCATGGCGTTGTAGAGGCTGGCACGCATACCGCCCACGGACTTGTGGCCCTTGAGTTGCAGCAGACCGCGTTCGCGGGCTCCGGTCAGGAATGCCTCGTTGCGGCTTTCATCGCGCAGGAAGAACGGGATGTTCATGCGCGAGCGGCAGTTCACTGCCACTTTGTTCACGTAAAACTGGGAGTTGTCGATGGCGCTGTAAAGCAACTCGGCCTTGGCAATGTTGCGCTGCTCGATGGCGGCGATGCCCGCCAAACCACCTTCGCGCTGGCGCTTGAGCCACTGGAAGGTGAGGCCGGCCATGTAGATGCCCCAGGTGGGCGGTGTGTTGTACATCGACTGGTTGTCCGCGACGATCTTGTAATCGAACGCGCTGGGGCAGATCGGCAGGGCGTGCCCGAGCAGGTCTTCGCGCACAACCACCAGCGTCAGGCCGGCGGGGCCGAGGTTCTTTTGGGCGCCGCCGAACGCGACCCCCACGCGCGACCAGTCCACACCGCGCGAGGCCACGTGGGAAGAGAAGTCGATGACCAACGGTGCATCGCTACCCAGGCTCTGGAGATCCGGCAGTTCATGAAACTCCACCCCGTGGATGGTTTCATTGCTGCACAGGTGTACATAGCTGGCGCCCTTGCTCAGTTGCCATGTTGATGGCGCTGGCAGGGTGGTGAACCCGGACTCTTGTCCCGAGGCCGCAATGCGCGATTCCGATGCGTACTTGAGCGCTTCTTTTTGAGATTTTTGGCTCCAGCCGCCCGTCACCACAAAGTCCACCGTCGCTGCGCGCGAAAGATTCAGCGGAACGATGGCGTTTTCCGCCAAGCCACCGCCTTGCATGAACAGGATCTTGAAATTGGCAGGTACGGCCAGCAGTTCGCGCAGATCGGCTTCGGCCTGCTCGTAAATCGAGATGAATTCCTTGCCCCGGTGGCTCATCTCCATCACGCCCATACCACTGCCGTGCCAGTTGAGCATTTCAGCAGCGGCTTGTTCAAGGACTTCGGCAGGGATGGCGGCCGGGCCGGCGGAGAAGTTGTAGGGGCGGTTCATCGGTTAATGATAAAAAGAGCTTCCGGCGCTTGCTGAGTAAGCGGTAGAAGCTCTGATTTTGATAGCAATTGCAGCCAAGGCTAAAAGCCGTGGCTGCGGCTTGGCGGTCAAGCCTCAGGCGTTGTGCCGCCTTCGCTGGCGTTACCGCCTTCAGATTCATCACCAGCCTCTGTGGCTGAATCCGGCGCGTTGGCATCGTTTTCCACAATGCGCTGCAGGCCGCTGAGCTTGGAGCCTTCGTCCAGTGCAATCAGCGTCACGCCCTGCGTGGCGCGGCCCAGCTCGCGGATCTCGCTCACACGGGTGCGCACCAGCACGCCCTTGTCGGTGATCAGCATGATCTCGTCGTCAGCATGCACCAGCGTGGCGGCAACGACCTTGCCATTGCGCTCGCTTTGCTGGATGGCGATCATGCCCTTGGTGCCACGGCCGTGGCGCGTGTATTCGACGATGCTGGTGCGTTTGCCATAGCCGTTTTCGGTGGCGGTGAGCACGCTTTGGCTTTCGTCTTCGGCCACCAGCATGGCGATCACGCTCTGGCCTTCTTCCAGCATCATGCCGCGCACACCGCGCGCCGCACGGCCCAGCGGACGCACATCGTTTTCGTCAAAGCGCACGGCCTTGCCGCCGTCGCTGAACAGCATCACGTCATGTTTGCCATCGGTGAGGGCCGCGCCGATCAGGTAGTCGCCGTCATCCAGGTTCACGGCAATGATGCCGCCCTTGCGGGGGTTGTTGAACTCGTCCAGCGCTGTCTTCTTCACGGTGCCCATGCTGGTTGCCATGAACACAAAGTGGTCGGCAGGGAAGCTGCGCATGTCGCCGGTGAGCGGCAGCACCACGTTGATCTTCTCGCCGTCTTGCAGGGGGAACATGTTGACGATAGGGCGGCCACGCGATCCACGCGAGCCTGCTGGCACTTCCCACACCTTGAGCCAGTACAGGCGGCCGCGGTTGGAGAAGCACAGGATGTAGTCGTGCGTGTTGGCGATGAAGAGCTGGTCGATCCAGTCGTCTTCTTTCGTAGCCGTAGCCTGCTTGCCGCGGCCGCCACGCTTTTGGGCGCGGTATTCGGACAGGGGCTGGCTCTTGATGTAGCCGGTGTGGCTCAGCGTCACCACCATGTCGGTGGGGGTGATCAGGTCTTCGGTGGAGAGGTCCTGCGCACTGTATTCCACGATGGAGCGGCGTGCGCCCAGCTTGTGCTGGCCGAACTCCTGCTTGATCGATGTGAGCTCTTCGCCAATGATGGTCGAGACACGCTCGGGCTTGGCCAGGATGTCCAGCAGGTCTTCAATGACCGCCATGACTTCCTTGTACTCGGCCACGATCTTGTCTTGCTCCAGGCCCGTGAGGCGCTGCAGGCGCATCTGCAGGATTTCCTGTGCCTGCGTTTCAGACAGTCGGTACAGGCCGTCCTGGCCCATGCCGAATTCTTTTTCCAGGCCCTCAGGGCGATAGTCGTCGGCGTTGATCACGCCGCCATCGGCGCGCGTGCGGGTCAGCATCTCGCGCACCAGTTTGCTGTCCCAAGAGCGGGTCATCAGCTCAGCCTTGGCCACTGGGGGGGTGGGGGCGTTGCGGATGATGGCAATGAAATCGTCAATGTTGGCCAATGCCACGGCCAAGCCTTCGAGTACGTGCCCGCGATCACGGGCTTTGCGCAGCTCGAACACCGTGCGGCGTGTCACCACTTCGCGGCGGTGCTGCAGGAAGACGCTGATCAGGTCCTTGAGGTTGCACAGGCGGGGTTGGCCGTCAATCAGCGCCACCATGTTCATGCCGAATGTGTCCTGCAGCTGCGTCTGCTTGTACAGGTTGTTCAGCACCACCTCGGGCACTTCGCCGCGCTTGAGTTCGATCACCAGGCGCATGCCGGATTTGTCCGACTCGTCCTGGATGTGGCTGATGCCTTCGATTTTCTTCTCGTGCACCAGCTCGGCCATGCGCTCCTGCAACGTCTTCTTGTTGACCTGGTAGGGCAGCTCGTCCACGATGATCGCCTGGCGCTGGCCACGGTCGATGTCCTCGAAGTGGCACTTGGCACGCATCACCACCTTGCCGCGCCCGGTGCGATAGCCATCCTTCACACCATTGATGCCGTAGATGATCCCGGCCGTGGGGAAGTCAGGCGCGGGAATGATCTCCATCAGCTCATCAATGGAAGCATCCGGGTTGCGCAGCATGTGCAGGCAGGCATCCACCACTTCGTTCAGGTTGTGCGGTGGAATATTGGTGGCCATGCCCACCGCAATACCTGCTGACCCATTCACCAGCAGGTTGGGCAGCTTGCTGGGCAATACCAGCGGCTCTTTTTCGCTGCCGTCGTAGTTGGGGCCGAAATCGACCGTTTCCTTGTCGATGTCGCCCAGCATTTCGTGAGCAATTTTGGCCAGGCGGATTTCGGTGTACCGCATGGCAGCGGCGTTGTCGCCGTCCACCGAGCCGAAGTTGCCCTGACCGTCCACCAGCATGTGACGCAATGAGAAGTCTTGCGCCATCCGCACGATGGTGTCGTACACCGCCGAGTCTCCGTGGGGGTGGTACTTACCAATCACGTCGCCAACGATACGGGCCGACTTTTTATAGGGTCGGTTCCAGTCGTTGTTGAGTTCGTGCATTGCGTAAAGCACGCGCCGGTGCACCGGCTTCAAGCCGTCTCGTGCGTCAGGCAAGGCCCGGCCTACGATCACGCTCATCGCGTAATCGAGGTAACTGCGCCGCATTTCTTCTTCAAGACTGATCGGCAGGGTTTCTTTGGCAAACTGGGTCATTTGGACGGCGGAGGCAGCAAAGGAGAGCCATTTTAGGCTTAGATGCTTGTAGCGCCCGAGCAACATATGAGGGCTATTGCGGTTTTGTCCTACGGTGCCTTATGAAGTAGAGCCGCTTTTCGCCTGTTACGTATGGCACAATCGTTTCAACGTTTTTGGTGGTGGTCACCCTAAGCGTCCTGATTCGCAGCGCGGCTGCGGCTTTTTCCCCAAGAGGAGAACCATGAAGAAACTGAACAAAGTGGCGATGTTGTTTGCCTCTGCAGCGCTCGCAACCGCCGCTGGCGCACAAACTGTAGACAACTGGAAGAACGGTTCCGGCGATCTGGTCTGGAAGAACGGCACCAACGAACTGTGCTGGCGCGATGCCAACTGGACGCCTGCTACGGCAGCTCCTGGCTGTGACGGCGCTATCGCTGCCAAGCCAGCTGCAGCCCCTGCAGCCGCACCTGCAGCAGCCCCTGCAGCTCCCGCCGCCGCGGCTCCTGCCGCAGCAGCCCCCGCTGTTGCCGCTCAAAAGGTTACCTACGCTGCTGACGCATTCTTCGACTTCGACAAGTCGGTCCTGAAGGCAGAAGGCAAGGCCAAGTTGGACGATCTGGTCTCCAAGGTCAAGGGTATCAACCTGGAAGTGATCATCGCTGTGGGTCACACTGACTCCGTGGGTTCCGATGCTTACAACCAAAAGCTGTCTGTGCGTCGTTCCGAAGCTGTGAAGGCTTACTTGGTGTCCAAGGGCATCGAAAAGAACCGCGTGTACACCGAAGGCAAGGGCGAAAAGCAACCTGTGGCTGACAACAAGACTGCCGAAGGCCGCGCCAAGAACCGTCGCGTGGAAATCGAAGTGGTCGGCACCCGTGCTACCAAGTAATCTCTGATTACTCCAAAAAAAGCCCCGGTGACGGGGCTTTTTTTATGTCCAGATGATTTGTACATCCTCGATAGGGCATAGGTCCTTGGGGGAAAATGGCGATATGACTGAAGCACTCAACGCAGACCCTGCAGAATTGGCCAAGTTCTCAGACTTGGCCCACCACTGGTGGGACCCAGAGAGCGAATTCAAGCCTCTGCACCAAATCAATCCTCTTCGCTTGGACTGGATTCACGCCCTTGCTGACCTGAACCAGAAACGAGTTCTGGACGTTGGCTGTGGGGGCGGGATATTGGCAGACTCCATGGCGCGCAAAGGAGCAAATGTCACCGGGATTGACCTGGCATCCAAGTCACTTAGGGTTGCGCAGTTACATGCCTTGGAAACAGGCACTCCGAATATTCAATACCGGGAAATCAGTGTCGAGGCGCTCGCGCAAGAGCAGCCCGCCAGCTTTGATGTGGTGACTTGCATGGAAATGCTGGAGCATGTTCCAGATCCCGCCTCTGTGGTGCGGGCCTGCGCTGAATTGGTGAAACCCGACGGATGGGTGTTCTTCTCGACTTTGCACCGCAGTGCCAAGGCTTTCATGCTCGCTATCGTAGGGGCGGAATATGTTCTCAACATGCTGCCCCGTGGCACCCACGAATATGCCAAGATGATTCGACCCAGTGAGTTGGCCGCTAGCTGCCGCGAGGCAGGGTTGGACCTGGTTGGCACAAAAGGGATGGAATACAACCCGATAACCCAGCGGTATGCCCTGACTACAGACACCAGCGTCAACTACATGCTGGCAGCACGCAAGTTTTCCTGAAATCCACGCTATGTTCAAAAACGTTGCTGCTGTCCTGTTTGACTTGGATGGAACCTTGGTGGACAGCGCGCCCGATCTTGGGGCTGCGGCTGACAAGATGCGAACGGATCGAGGCTTGACGTCTTATTCCTTGGATCACTACCGGCCCATGGCTGGCGCTGGGGCGCGGGGCATGTTGCACAAGGCGTTTGACATGACGCCTGAGCACCCCGACTTTCCCGCCATGCGTGAAGAGTTCTTCGTCAATTATGAGAACCGGTTGACCGAGTTGACCTCGGTATTCGACGGTGTGGAGCATTTGTTGCAATCTCTTCAGGCCCGAGGTTTGCCTTGGGGCATCGTTACCAACAAATCTGCCCGCTTTACTGATCCGCTGGTGCGGGCCACTGCGCTGTTTGCATCCGCTGGTGTGGTGATCAGTGGTGACACGACACCCCACGCCAAACCGCATCCGGCTCCGCTACTGGAAGCGGCTAGGCGCCTGGGAGTGGAGCCTATCCGCTGTGTCTACGTCGGTGATGATGAGAGAGACATCGTGGCAGGGCATGCTGCGGGCATGTCTACTGTGAGCGCAACATACGGCTACTTGGGTGCGCATTCCGATGTTTCCAGCTGGAATGCGCATGCTTCAATTAATTCTCCAGTCGAGCTCTTGCAATGGATCGCTGTGGCCTAAAATAGGACGCATGGGGCTGTCCTGGTTTCGACGTGGGTTCGGAATCGGTGTGGTGCATGTCGAGCTTGAGTCACGCTCGTAAATCTCGATTTAAAAAACTAACTGCAAACGACGAACGTTTCGCACTCGCTGCTTAATTGCCAGTGAGCCTTGCAACAGTTGGCCGATGGGCTGGGCAAGGGGGTTCTGAGCAATCAGTGCCTCCCGGCTGCAAGGATAATTACATGGGCTGGCCTTGATCCGGGTACCTTGGGTCGAGGTAAGAAAATAGGGTGCTGGCTGTGGGTGTAGCGTGCGACTGCGCGATATTCATGGCGAGATTTAAAACAGACCGCTAAACATGTAGATCTGCTCGATGAAGGCTGACGGACGCGGGTTCAATTCCCGCCAGCTCCACCACCCACCTGTATAAAGGGGTTCAATGAAGTTCATTGAACCCCTTTTTCTTTTGTTAAATCAACAACTTAGAGTCTTATGTCGTCTAAGGAGATTTAGCTGCTGCTAATGCTTGGTGGGGGAACGAGTGGGGGAACAAAGCGGGGGTAATGGTAAATTTACCCCCATTGTTCCCCCACTTCCCTCTGTGGAGGGCTTTCTAAAGAGGCTTTGTTTCCCCATGTTGACTGATGCTCAGTGCAGAAACGCTACTTGTTCCCCCGGCGCTAAAAGAGAGAGATATGCAGATTCAGGAGGTCTGTACTTGGAGGTTAGCCCTGCAGGCTCTCGTCGTTGGTTTTGGAAGTATCGCAAGGACGGTAAAGAGGGACGTCTAGCTTTGGGTAGCTACCCCCAGGTCAGTCTGACGGCTGCACGCAGAGCGCGTGACGCGGCTAGACTCCAAAAAGCAGAAGGTGTCGATCCGGCCAAGGCAAGAAAAGTTGAAAAGCTGGTCAACCCTACCGGCGTTGGCAGCACCTTCAAGGCCGTAGCGCTTGAATGGCACGGCAAGCAGGTCGCCCGCTGGAGTCCCAGTCATGCTAAGCGAATGTTCAGTCAGCTAGAAAGAGACCTTTTTCCTTGGATTGGCGATCGAGAGATGTCTGAAATCCAGCCGATGGAACTGTTGGCCGTTCTTCAAAAAGTTGAAGCCCGAGGTGCTCTTGAGACAGCTGACAGAGCACTCATGCTGTGTCGTCAAATTTGGCGCTACTGGCTCCCCACAGCCACAAATACACAACGAGACATCACAGAAGGTCTGAAAGCACGGCTGACACCATACCGAGGGACCAACTTTCCTGCGATAGTCGAGCCAGAACGCTTTGGCGATCTATTGCGCGCCATGTATGCCTATAAAGGCGGGCCATTTGTTCGCACAGCGTTGCTGCTAGCTCCTTTGCTTTACCAGCGCCCAGGCAATCTGCGAACAATGGAATGGGCTGAGTTGGATTTGGATGCTGCCCTTTGGACCATTCCTAGTGCGAAGATGAAGCGCACCGTCGAGGAAAAAGAAAAGGGCGAGCCTCATGTTGTTCCACTGCCGAAGCAAGCAGTAGCGTTACTGCGCGAACTTTTGCCACTGAGTGGACGTGGGAAGTATGTTTTCCCTGGGCAGAGAGATCACGATCGCCCAATGTCAGACAACTCGGTACGCACCGCGCTGTACAGCTTAGGTTATGGCGATGAGCAAAGTTGGCATGGTTTTCGCGCCAGCGCCAGAACGATGATGGTAGATCAGCTTGACCTCGATCCACTTGCTATTGAGGCCAATCTTGCACACGCTGTCAAAGATTCCAACGGTCGGAGTTACAACCGAACCAAGTACTTGGCAAAAAGATTTGAACAAATACAGCAGTGGGCTGATTACCTCGACCAATTGCGTATCGCGAGCAATGTGCCCAACCGAACAAAACTTCAGGTCGCATGACTGCGAGATGCAATAACCTAATGATTATTAAGAGGATGCAATGAACTACGCAGCTATGCTCTTGCAGCTTCAAAAGACTATACCCAGCTTGTCTGCGCTATACGTGTTTGGATCGCAAGCCTCAGGCCTTGCGGGTCCAGACAGTGACCTAGACTTGGCGGTGTTGGCAGATGGGCCACTTGACACAGAGGAGCTTTGGGATTCGAGCAATCAGCTGGCCAGTATTGCCAACTGTCATGTTGATTTACTTGACTTGCGCGCTGCGTCCACTGTGATGCAGTACCGAATCATCACTACTGGTACGCGTTTATGGAATAAGGGCAGCCAAGCTGCACTATATGAATGTTTCATTCTCAGCGCTAAAACTGCACTCGATGAAGCCCGTGCGGGGTTGCTGCAAGACATTGAAAGAACTGGCAAAGTCTATGTTTGATGAAGTCCTGATGCTGCCACTTAAAAGGTGTAGTTATTAGAAATACGAGGAGCAGCTAGTACAAGGCGTATTGCAGAGCCAGCGCTAGCAGTGAGCTAAGAACTCCAGAAAAAAGGTGCAACATCAGTACTTCGATTTGCAGATGTGACCGGCAGCATCGCTGCATAGGAGAAGTAGCAGCGGCAGGCTGCTTCAGGCTGATTACGGATCTTGATGTGAATCGACCCTCTTGATGGTCCATCAGGATGGCTGCAGCAACAGGGATATGTATTTCCCCATCATGCTCATGAAGTGTTTGACGACCTTGTTAGGTAATGAGATTTTGGAGGAAGTTAGTAAGAGCCTTCTTGGGATCATCCTCGTCAGACACGATCATCTCGATACCCCATTGCCTCAGCACTTCTTCTGCTGCTGGGTTTGGGCGATGAGTGAAGACGTAGGACTTGGGTCTAACGGAGGCTAGCGGTGAACGTCCCCACATTTCCGTCAGTCGATAGAACAGAAGACGGATGTTGAAGTCCGTCAGGCTATAGCCGATGAAGAGGACGGAATTGCTCAGTACGTCGTTGCGTAGCTTGATATCCAGTGGCGTATCGAAGTTCAGTCGTTGGTAGTAGCTGGTTTCATCGAGAACGATCGACTCGTCGGCGGCAAAGTCGCCATGGAACTTGATGATCTGCCGGTGCCCCTCCCTAGCGGCGACCATGTCCGCTACGCTGGCAATCCTGTCGTACTTCACGCCAAACTCAGCGTGGGCGATTTCAAGCCAACGATCGTAGTTTGTGGTGTAGATTCGTGAGAAATTCCCCTGAGTGATCAATCTATGAATATCAGACGCCTTGATGTCTGTGGATGGCTTATGCCACTCCCGATCCATCCAGCTTCGCAACTCGCCGAGTCCGCCCCTCTTCTTTTTGTAAAACTCAGCAAGGGTCTGGTAGTTCCCGTAGGTGGCAAACACTTCCGGGTCATAGCCTAGTTCCTTCGCGATCTGCGAAATTAACTGGCCCCAACTTGGCAAGCCAAGGTTCGCGGATACTCCCGCACCAGCGAACAGCATCAGCTTGCCGCAGCGGTGCGCTTCAAGAAGTTCTGCTTTCATCTCATAACTTTCGTAGCGTTCAGGTGGGCGGCGAACTTATCCAACGCTTTACGGCGCATTGAGATGTTGTCTTTGTCGGTGCCCATCTCGGCAAATGTCATCGTGCTGCCGTCAGGGATGAAGACGCAGTCCCACTGAAAGTCCTCCGGGCCGGCAGGCATGCGAGGAACAGTGCCTTCGATGGCGCCCTCGAACAGGTGTATTTCGCGCCCGTCGCAGTACCCGAGCACAGTCTTTGCTGTGACCTTGTCATCACCAAGGCCAGCCACGAGGTTAGCAAAGCGCGTGGCTTCTAGATGATCCCAAAATATCTGAGTCAAGCCTGCGGGGAGGTCGTTTAGTCCCCCAAGGTACAGTCCTGTGTGCTCAACAAACAGTGGGCGGCCGATTTCTTGGAAGGCCTTGATCAGTTTGTCCCTTACGAGAGCTTGGACGTCTTGCGTCTGCAGTTCCTCGATCTTTCTGGATACCGGAACGATGTCCACGCCGACTGGGGTAAGGATGCGTTGCACTTCCTCAATCTTGTGTTTGTTGCCGGACATAAATCGAATCTTCAATTCAGACCCTCCATGAATGAAAAACGTTTGGCGACCTCGTACTGCTGCAGCATGTCGCAGATGGAGAGTCCCTCGGTCATGGCTGCAGCCTGGTCGTCGATCAAGCCGCGTTGATGGATTGCAGGGTTGTCGGAGCAAATCACGAACGGCACGCCGTGGCGCCGGAATTCCTGCAAAGGGTGTGCCTCATTGCGAGGAACTGCACCTGTGAGTCGGTTACTGATCGGACAAACCTCGATGCAAACCTCCTTGGCGGACAACAGATCTAGCAGATAAGGATCCTTGCCAGCAGCCGTGCCGTGGCCGATCCGATCTGCGTGAAACAGTTCCACGGCCGTACGGACGTTCTCCACGCGGCCGGTCTCTCCGGCATGGATGGTAATGCCGAGGCCGTACCGCTCCTTGGCCTCTCGAAACATTGTGGGTAACTCGGCTGAGAAAGGAATCTCTTCATCTCCGGCAAGGTCGAGTCCCACGACATCCTTGGGCCGTCCGAGATCCTCATATGCCTGCAAGAGGGTGGAGAGATTGGAGGCGCTATAGTCACCTCGCGTCACGGTGAGGATCAAGCCCCGCTGGATGCCGTAGTGCTGAGCCGCGTTGCCGGTCGATTCGACGAGATGTTCCAATGCTTGCACAGGCGTGCAATTCTGAAGTCCGGTCAGATACAAAACGCTGCTGCGAAGCTCAACAAACCGAACGGAGTGCTCTGCTAGGTTAGCAAGAATAGCGTGGGAGAGGCGATCGAGGTTTATGCGTTTCTTGGGGAAGAGTCGCAGCACCTGCCAAGGCGTGAGATATTCCGTCAGCGAATTGCACGGCCTCAGGCGGACCATATCACGCTCGAAATCAAATCCATTCGGAAGCGACGTTGCCTCATCGGCCAGGATGTCTCGGATGGTCGACAAAGGTATTGCGCCGTTCATGTGCACGTGTAGCTCACCTCGGTTATGCACGTGCGCTTGTGCTCCGTCGTCATCTGCGCTTTCAGATCCAGCCAATATCCCAGGCAGATCAAGTTGCCGTTGAATCAATCTCTCTCCCTGAATCTTCTTCTGGGCGTTTGCCCTTTTTTGAGTTTAGCGTCAGATCTGCTACGCGCGGCTATCGGATTGCAACATAAGCCGAGTCGCTTTGACCGTTTTGATGCATTAACTGCGCGCGCTCGACAGTCGATTTTGATACATTTTGTCGCAAATGACTTATATTTCGCGGGAGATGTCAGCTTTCGGCTCTCCTGGAATATCAAGGCTGGGTTGCCGCCGTTCACCTCAGAGGTACCAATGACTGCTGCTACCGAAAGCAGTCATTGCCCAAGGACTTTCGAGAAGGTCCGCTCTACCCCTTAAAGCTGCCAGTGGAATCTGACCATTGCCAAGTGACTGCTTTGGCGTGTGCTGACCTTGTGCTATCGACCCATTGCTGCCGTCCCTGCCTCATGAACCTATGTCCGTTGTACAGCGATTCCGGCCGGAGGCAAGCAAGGTGTTGATGGCGACTGTGGGGCAGAAGCGAACCCTCAGGCCCCTGGCAGGCTAGTCTAGGTGCAAGCGCTGCAAGACCGATTACCGAGATAAGGAGGCAGGGGTCGCGCGGTTACCAGGCACACGAAGGAACAGAACCGTTCGCACATCATTCGGAGAGATCTTTCGCCTGATAACTCCAAAACACTCCGTGACATGCGGCAGGCCTGGCTCCCTAAGCGAAAGGTCCAAGGTTGCAAGCACTCCAAGACGTACATCAGTCGCCGTGTAGGCAGATGCCTGTTTGGAGTGAGGACGGACGCTAAAACGCGACCACCGCGTCAGCGTTGCTCTCTTGACCTCAAGAATGAACCTGAATCCGTCCAGTGGCAGGTAGATATCAGTTCGTCCACTGGCTACTCCTGGCACCTCCAACAAGACTGAAGGCATAACACCCAAGAGATAGTTGTAGAGGTCAAATTGAAGCTCGGACTCGCCCGGTAGCTTTGAGCGGTCATGAACTCGTGACAGGTACGCCATATGTCCATGAAATGCGCTGGCATCAGTGCGTGATGTGAGAAACTTGCAGAGACGGACGACGAGCAAGTCAAACCAGCTCTTCACTTTGCCTGTGTAGTCAGGGGCCCCATCCAGGCGTTTACGGACCTTATCTACCATGCCTTGCTCAATGACGGACAAAGGCACAACAGCTATGGCATGGCCCTTCAAAAAGGACACAATAGTCTCAGTGTCCTGGGTGCCTAGACTGGCCGTTACGCTCTCGAGAAGGTCGGATGGCCATGTCGCCGCCTTCTCTAGTGTTTTCCCGGCGAAGCACTTAAGCTTGCTAGGCGCGACTCAATCAAGCTCCGACCTTGGGTGGAGAGTATCGAGGAAGCACTCCCCTGGAGCCAAGTCTTCATCATTCCGACCAAGCGTCCTTGCTGCGCGGCAGGGCTAAAGCCCGATGGAGAGCGATATTCATTAGACTCGTTACCTGGCACCCTGACGGCCCGAACCTTCTCGAACAGCTGGATAGCTCCAGCCAAAAATGAAAAGGGGTCTTGCTTTTGGGTGCCGTTGAGCGTCGAAAGTAAGGGGACCCACTCCAGCTCAGCTTCGGGCGGTGGATGAAGCCAAGCGGCACCTGCGCGTGACGGGTTGTAGGCAACAACCCACTGGGCTGCATCATTGAGAGCAGTAAGGTCGGGAGCCTGTTGATCCTCAGAGAACCGGAGGGCATGTGCGAGCGCAGCTGCTACAGTGCCGTACATTCTGGCCCGTGGCGCCTCCTCGGCAAATTTTGCGCTCTCGTCAAACCAGAGTGCAGATTTTGCGAGACATGCGCTCATAGAGGCGAAATCCTCGCTTCTAAAGGCGTTCGCCATCTCCACGAACCCCAACTCCTGCCTCGCCTCAACTCCACACACTAAGCTCTGGGATAGAGTCACGAGCGAATCGACGGCGTGAGTCCAATTCAAGTGGTCGTGAAGTACCGAAACAATGCGGCAAAGCTTTGCTTTTACCCAGTCGTCGTCGATATCGACCAGGCGCATCACGCCAGAGATCGCGAGCGGTCCGTACTGTGACGCTCGCAGGGCAAAGCGTGTGAGCCCAGCGACAGCCTCAATTCGTATAGCAAGCGATGAGTCGTCGTCACCAGTTCGACCATCCAGCGCTTTGGCATAGGGGCCGAGCTCTTCGCAACCGCTCTCTGCTATGGCGTCGATAGCGTGAATCAGCGCATCTCGCCACTGGTTGCGCTTAAGGCCAAAACAGATTGTCCGGGTGACCGATACAGGGTCGTCCAGATCCTGCCATACCTTGAAGAGCATCTCTACGACATCGCCAAAAAGTGGAGAGGTGACGAGCGCCTCCCCCTCAGCCATCAGCTCAGCTTCGGAGAAATCTTGGTCAGAGATATAGCCACCCTCCGACAGAGTCGCGATAAGGCGATCCTGTAACGGAGTTTGTGCAGTCCACATACGGTCGTTCCGCCCTGATCACCAGAGCGTTTTGCCAGCTGCTGCCAGCAGGCATCGCTCTTCAGGGAAGTGCTGCAGGGCACGAGCCGTGCCACGGAAGGCCATGAACAACTGAAGGTTCACATCAGCAGCTAGCTCCGAGAGGGCTGCGAGCATCTCTTCAATGTTCGCGTCCGCCATCTCTTCCTTAGCCGGTGAGTCGATGATGAGCAATCCGGGGTGACGGCCAGCACCAAACTGCTGCGATGCCTGCAGAAGGGCGATGACAGTCGCGATGCGTACGCGCAGGCGTTCGCCAGATGCGAGTTTCCCAAAAGTCGATTCACTGCCGCCCTTGTGGATTTCCACGTTGGCATTTCGCTTCAGGACCACCTGCTCAACATCGCGCATACCCAGGCGAACGAGCAAGTCCTTGATCAGCTCCCCGCTACGTTCAAGCATCTCTTTCGCAGCGTTCTCTACCTCGGTCTTTGCGACTTCAGTGGCATGCGAAAGAATGACAAGTTCATCTTCCTCTCCGCCATCAGCCTGTACAAGCGTCTTGATGGCCTCGATAGTGCCTTGAAGACGAGCGGCTTCCAACTGGAGCTTCTGCTCTTCCAACGCTGTACCTGAGGCCGATAACCTTGCAAGAATGAACGCCGTCTCATCCAAATCCTTGCGGCTCTTCTCGAAGCTCTGATTGAGTTCGCCTGCCTTTTGAGTGACTGCCTTGAGGTCTCGCGTTAACTTCGCGATAGCTTTCGTGAGGTTGGTTTTCAGGGCTTCATAGTCGATCGCGATGCCTTCCTCGACTTGGGTAAGGCACACGGCGCATGCTCCTGTAGTGCGTTCATTTTTCTGCCTAGCCGCACTGAAGGCCTGGGTACACCGCGGGCAGCAGGTAGGAGAAAGCCTCCCCAGAAACCGCGTAGCCGCCGCTTCCTCCTCAATTGCTAGAAGTTCGCGCTTCTTCGTTAGGAGTTCCTCTTGTCCAGCGGCGACCTCCGCATTGACAACAGTAGTAGCTACCTTTAGCGAGGTCACTTGGTATTCGAGGCCTGTGAAGGCCTTGCGGACCTTTTCGAGCTCTGCAAGAGCGGTTTCGCGCGCCTGACCAGAGGCAATAAGTCTGGCGATCTCGGCAAGCCGCTCTTCCATCTGGCCCACAGTCCGATTGCCAAATTGCGCAAGTTTGCGCTTGCGGGCTTGCACCAGCGAGTCCGCTACGCGCTTTGCTGCCCGGGCTTGGAACAAGGTCGTTGCCCAAGGGATCCCCAAGAAGACCTGAAGCAACCTTTGGGCATGGTCTGTGCCGACTGTGTCCCCAATGAGCGCCGTGCTGTCGCTGTCGAAAAGAAGGGCCCCTGTATAGGCAGCCCATCCGTCCGAGTACATGACAGTCTTCTCTTGCGAAGCGATCTCGCGTGAAGTCGCGATAGGCTCGAGATGAAGGGCATCAAGCATGACGCTGTTCATTTGGGCCTTAAAGGACTCCGGCGAAGCGAAAGCTAAAGAATGGATGATGCTTCCATCCTGGTTGAGCAGGTCAATGTTTCCGTGAGGCTTGCCGCCATTGACCTCGAACACCACTCGCACATGGCGCTCACCTGCCAGGAATTCGGCATGTACATGCTCCAGCCAACCCTGGACAGTGGTTGTCAAAGATTTCGGCTCGCCACGCAGTGCCCAAAGCATCACCTGAAGGACACTGGACTTCCCTGCAAAGTTGGAGTCGGTGGCGATAACGTTGACTCCCAGTTCGTTAGGAGCCCAGTGGAAGCTGAAAGGCTGAACGTCGCCCAATATATTTTTATGACCAGAGAAGGCAAGCTTCTTAAGACGCAAGGACTTCGCAATGGGAGGCGTGGGCGAGTCGACGATGTTGTGGCGCGCGAGAACCGCTAGCACCTCGTCGAGCTTCCGCCCGGAGCTTGCAGCTACCTTGTCAGCATATGTTTCACTCAACCTAGTCTCCTCACTTGAGTTCATCCAATCGTTTTTTCACTCGAGCACTGATGGGCCCAATGACGTGACCCCAGCGTGCCTCGTCGTACTCAGCTTGCTCATACTGTCGCTTCTTGAGCTCTTCCCCACTAGCAGCCCCCGCTACCAATGCAACCAGCGCCGCTCTATCGCGGTACCAAGCAAGGTGGGAAGACTCAGTCGCAAGCTGGTCGCAAAGCTTCCTTCCCTCCTCCAAGAGGAAAAAATCGGTGCGGCCAATAGTCCCCTCGGGCTTGACGACGCGCTTGACACTAGCCAAACCCAATGAAACCAAATGGGACATTGAGTCATCAATCCGTTCCCATGCACCAAAGAAAAACCGCATCATGTGCATTCGACGTACGTCAGGCTCGTCGCCCCTCATGACTTTAAAGGCCTCATTTAGATAGCCTTCATCTGGAGCCTTCTCGTGCATGACAAGAAGTTCTGCAGCTAGATAGTCCGGACAACGCACCCAAAAATCCAGCGCCTGAAGCCGTTTCTCGGCCTTGATTACAGCGACAGACCCGTTGGGAGCCCCTGAACCAGGCTTGGTGCCAGCTTTGTCAAGAATGAAAAGAATCCGGACCGCATCCCGCTTACGAGTCGTGTGTTCAAGTGCGCGCTCCACGCTATCCCCCCAAAAAACTAGGAGCCCTTTTTACAAGGATCTGTAACCCAATGATACATAGAACATATTGGCAATGGGCCATTGTCAAAATGAGGGATCCTTGATGATGATCCGTAATGGACGCACTGACATCTCCTAACCTGTTTCGCTGAACGTCTCTGTTCAACTTGAAACAGTCGCCTGCGGGAATAATTTTAGGACTGCATCTGGCCGACTACGGCACTTTAAAGCTAACCCAGTTAGCAGCCGTTCGCCAGCGAA